>JBJEKB010000132.1:0-3471 GCA_051878395.1 Muribaculaceae bacterium | reverse complement strand
CGATGTGGTATCGCCCCCGGAGCTCTCTTCGGCGCAGAAAAAAGCGTTCTGGGACATTTCCGATGCCTTAAAACAGGGCAAAATCACGCTCCTTCGCGGCGTTACTTCAAGCGGTAAAACCGAAATCTACATCAATCTCATTGCCGAAATGCTCCGCCTCGGCAAGCAGGTGCTCTATTTGGTGCCCGAAATCGCACTTACCACCCAACTCACACACCGCTTGCAAAAGGTGTTTGGCAACTCCTTAATTATATATCACTCTAAATTCAACGACAACGAGCGCGTGGATATCTGGAAGAAGCTCCTCAATTCCACCTCTCCTTGCGTTGTCCTGGGAGTGCGCAGCTCGGTGTTTCTCCCATTCTCCAACCTCGGTTTGGTGGTTGTCGACGAGGAACATGAGCCATCCTACAAGCAGCAAGACCCAGCTCCGCGCTACAATGCTCGCAATGTAGCGCTGGTCCTCGCGCAAATGCATGGCGCGAAGGCGCTTCTCGGCTCGGCAACTCCCTCGGTGGAGTCGTACTACAACGCCAAGACAGGCAGATATGCGCTTGTCGAACTCCTCACTCGCTACGACGATATCGCCCTCCCCGAGGTGAAAATTGTCAACACCAAGCAGGAACGTAAGCGTCGCTCGATGAACGGCATTTTCTCCTCGGCGCTTATCGCTCAATGCCGCCATGCGCTCGACGAGGGGAAACAGGCTATCCTGTTCCAAAACCGCCGCGGTTATGCCCCGATGCTCACTTGCCGCGAATGTGCCTACACCGCAAAATGCCAAAACTGCGATGTCTCGCTCACCTACCACCGCGCCAACGACACTCTGGTGTGCCACTACTGCGGCTTCACTATGCCGATGCCGCACACTTGCCCCTCTTGCGGACAGCCGACGCTCGAAATCGTGGGTTTCGGAACGGAGCGCATCGAGGACGAAATCGAGCGCGTGTTCCCCGATGTCCCGGTGGCGCGTATGGACCTCGACACCACCCGCAATAAAAACGGTTACGATGAAATCATCGACAATTTCTCCTCGGGGAAATCCAAAATACTCGTTGGCACGCAAATGGTTACCAAGGGGCTCGATTTCGGCGGCGTGAATGTTGTGGGTGTGCTCAATGCCGACTCGCTGCTCAATTTCCCCGATTTCCGCGCCCATGAACGTGCTTTCAACATGCTCGAACAGGTGTCGGGACGCGCCGGTAGAAAAGATGGCGCCGGGCATGTCGTTATCCAAACTGCTTTCCCCGACCATCCAATCCTCGAGCACATCATCAACCACGACTACGAGGGGTATTTCAATGGCGAACTCGAAGATCGCCGCCGATTTGGCTATCCCCCGTTCACCAAGATAATCATCATTTACCTCAAGCACCGCGACGATGCCGTGGTGGGCGAAATGTCGGTGCGATTCAGCAACCTCCTCCGCGAGGTTTTCGCTCATCGCGTCCTCGGTCCCGAGCCGCCATTGGTGGCTCGCGTTCAGCAATTCCACATTCGCCAGATTGTCCTGAAAATGGAAACCGCAGCCTCGATGGTGAAGGTGAAAGCAATCCTCCGGCAGCTCTACGAACGGATGCTCGCTCTCGACACTCGCATGAAGTCGGTAATCCTCTATTACGATGTCGATCCGGCATAATCCACACTCCACAACCACATTCCACCCGTTTTTCACCCGTTTTTTCAAAAAAATCGCAAAAAAACTTGCATCATTCAAAATTAATGCCTAACTTTGCAAAGCAAAAGCGAAATGGTGATTTAGTGTAGCGGTTAGCACGCCACCCTCTCACGGTGGAAACCCGGGTTCGAGTCCCGGATTCACTACAAGTTGATAAAAGTCAGTTTTTCCTGTACACCACAGAAAACTGGCTTTTTTCTTATCCCCTTGACAATCACATCATTACACCACATCCGATCCCACCCAAACAGTGTACACTTTGGCACAGCGCCGGCAGTGAAGCCGATTTTTTCAGTCAAAAATGTGCATGTTTTTTTGACACTGTCACTAAACGGTTAATAGCCCTAAATAACGTATTTTCTTCGTTGCATTTATTTGGAAAATATTTTGGGGTGTTTGTTTCTTGTTGGAGCACTATTGCATTCTTCAACCTATGTTGAAGGAATTGAGTTTTAAGGAACAAGATATATTGCTTTTCCATAGTGTCCTTTTTTTAAGGACAGAAATCACTAATTTTGTCCTTAAAAAAAAGACACTTGGCAAAAATTTTTGAAAAAATTTATTACTATCCGCTAAAAGTTGAGGGCGGCAAGACAGTATGCCTCAGCACAGATTATTCGGCGTTCGAGGCTGTTTTTTCAATTTCAAGCCCATCAGGTAGGGGCGCAATATGGCAACGGAATTATCACTTACACATAATACGCAATCAAAGAGCGTTTGAAAATATTATGAATTATATCGATACAAACTATTTCTGTCCGCAAAATGATTACTTTTGCCCATAGTTATTGAGGTTTAGTTGCAAAAAAAGTAACCATAAAGGGCAGACTCCTGCAAATGGAACCCACCCTAATTTTTTCAGACCCTCAAAAAAGTTTTATCGGACAGCAATATTTGGGTATTAACTAAAAGTCCTAAATAAAGGCCGGCGGCTTGTGAAGCCGCCGACCTTTATTTGCCCGATTGTCGATTAAATCATATTAGCCGGGAAACGGGTTATTTTACAAATACTTTCTCGCCATTTTTGATGTAGATGCCCGGAACGGGGTTAACGACTTTGCGCCCAAACAGGTCGTACATCTCATCTCCGTGGCTCTCCTCGACAACTGTAACGGGTTCAACGCCGGTGATAACTCCCTCGGAGATTAAGACAAAGCGGTAAACCTGTACCCCCGAGAGCTTTGTCTCTTTGGTTTGAGCTTTGAGATAAGCCTTGCCGCGCGTTACGGTAATTTTTGAGCCATCGGTGCTTGTTATAACGCCGGTTGCACTCTTCGCTATGCCGAGATAGAAGCCAAGGTCATAATAGCTATTTTCGTCGTTGTACATGAAGCCGTAGAGGGTGTAGCCCTCATCGGCTGTTATAGTAGTCTGATAGGAATCGGGAGTAGCCACAAGGTTGTTCTCGGAATAATCAGCCGGAGTCAATGTTGTGGTCTCATTTACCTTATAGTTCACATACTCGTCATCGGTCTTAAGCAGCACGCCTTCGCCCATCGCCACTTGGTCGTCGCTGCGCCTGCTCAACCGCAAATCGCCTCCACTCACTGTTACATTGAAAACTTTGAGCGTTCTTTCCACCGGAACGGAAAAGGTTACGTCGGATGTCAAGTTGCTGAATGTAGCCCAATAGGTTTCGTCTTCTATTTTCTTTGTCATAGGGAAAACTTTGTATGCCGACTTGATAACGGGATATTGGTCCGTACCAAGGTGCTGCCCCCATACGCCGTACGGCAATGATTGGTTGAGCAGATAGCACACTTCGCCACGTTCAAATTCCGCTGTGCTCCTCC
>JBJEKB010000131.1:0-3484 GCA_051878395.1 Muribaculaceae bacterium | reverse complement strand
AAAACCCCATCGGAATGGATTGCCTATATCACCATGCTCAATGCAAAAACACTGCTCAAAACAAGCGACAAAAACATAAAAGAGATTGCCGCCGAACTCAATTTCCCCGAACAATACACTTTTCGCAAGTATTTCAAGCACCACACCGGCATGTCGCCCAAAGAATACCGCAAAATCATCAAAAATAACAAATGAAAATATTTTGCACTTTTTAGGAGTTGCCGCAAGCTCGCTATATTTCAATTTTTTACTACCTTTGCGGGAAATTTTGGAAAATATGCGAAGATTCTTGAAAACATGGATGTTGCCTATCTCAATGCTGGGAGGCATACTGTTTCACGAGTGGATTGCTCATATCCGCTTTCTCACACCCTATCTCATTTTCGCGATGCTGTTTTTCACATTCCTGCGCGTTACGCCACGCGAGATGCGCATCACGAGGTTTCACTGGTCGCTGTTTGTAGTGCAGCTCGTCGGCTGCTGGATTGCCTATTTCGCCGGGTTGAGCATCAGCAGTCTTGTGGCTCAAGGTATGTTTATCTGTATGCTCATTTCCACCGCCACATCGGCTCCGGTAATCACCGGGATGCTCGGCGGCTCGGTGCCCCGACTTGCCACCTATTCGCTCCTCAGCAATATGACTTTCGCGGTGGCATCGCCGCTGTTTCTCTCGGCTATCACCGACACTGCCATCTCTTTCTCGGAATCGTTCTACAAGATTTGTGCCGAGGTGCTGCCACTCATCCTTGTGCCTTTTATTTCGGCGCAATTTGTGCGCTATTCCGTTCCTAAGATATACAATAGGCTGGTGAAATATCCATCGATATCGTTCTACCTTTGGGCGGTGGCTTTGTTTATCGTGGTGGGTAACTCGGTGAGTTTCGTGATGCTGCAACCGCTCAACGAACTCGGTGATATGATTTGGCTCGCAATTGGCTCGCTGGTGGTGTGTTGCGCCCAATTCTACATCGGGCGGCGCATTGGCGGCGCTTTTGGCGACAAAATTGCCGGGGCGCAAGGTCTCGGACAAAAAAACACCATTCTTGCTATCTGGGTGGCTATGACCTATCTCAACCCGTTATCTTCGGTGGCTCCCGCCGCCTACGTCGGATGGCAAAATATCATCAACTCGTCGCAAATCTATTTCAAACAACGCCGCGACAGCCACATCTCATAGCATTCCACTCGCCTACCGCATATTTGTAAAAATTAACGCGGCAAATTAACAGTTTTTGCTTATCTTTGCACAAAAATTTGGCTATTTATTTTATGAGCAGCATGTATGAAACAATCATGGAACTTCCGCTTTTCAAAGGCGTTAGCCATGACAAGATTTCTGAATTGATAGAGACTACAAAATTCCATTTCCTCAAATATGGCAATGGCGAAACGATTATAGAGAGTGGCGAAACCTGCACCCACCTGCGTTTTCTGGTGTCGGGCAGCATACTTCGTCGCACCGCCAACACCAACCGCAAAGTGGTGGTGTCGGAGATTATCGACGCGCCTAATGTCATCGGTCC
This sequence comes from Muribaculaceae bacterium, assembly GCA_051878395.1. Taxonomy (GTDB): domain Bacteria; phylum Bacteroidota; class Bacteroidia; order Bacteroidales; family Muribaculaceae; genus W0P31-042. Next base: position 1,961 of record JBJEKB010000131.1, on the reverse strand, counting down.
CGAGTGCCTTTTCGGTATCGACACCACCTACCCCTTCTCCGTTACGGCACAAGGTGAGTGTGGCATCTTGCAAATCGACAAGGCAGACTATATCAACATCCTACAAAATGACAAATTGTTCATTTTCAACATCCTGAATATGCTTTCGCGCAACCACCAGAAGAATATTCAGGCGGTGTTGTCGCTTTCATCGGGCTCGGTCGCCGAGCGCCTTGCTTTCATTGTGCTGTCGCTCACACTACGCGGCAGCCGCGAGGTGAAAGTGGAGTTCAGACAAAAAGATATGTGCGCCATGCTCGGAGTGCAACGCACTTCGCTCATGAATAGCCTCAACGCTCTTGCAAAACAGGGTGTGATTACATTCACCACAAGCGAAATCACCGTTATCGACCGTGAACTTTTGTTACAAATATTTCAATCATCAGACAACTAATCATTATGGCAAAATATTCTTATCGCACACAAGGCACTTGCTCCTCGCAAATCGACATCGAGGTGGAAAATGGAATAATCAAAGATGTGCAATTCTACGGCGGCTGTGATGGCAACCTCAAAGCGGTTTCTATTCTCGTGAAAGGGATGAAATGCGACGAAGCCATTGCCCGCTTGTCGGGAATTAGGTGTGGAATGAAGCGCACTTCGTGTCCCGACCAACTCGCCACTGCGCTCAAAGCCATCAAAGAGAAAGAAGATAGCAAATAAAAGGCTATATAAAAAAGAGGAATAGATTTCTCCCGAAATCTACCCTCACAATTAATCTAATACTATGAAAAACACATCGCAAAATTAAGCATATTTTTTCATTACTCTACATTTATGCTTAAAATCAGATTAAATATTTGCATTATTTAACTAAATATTAGAGCTTAAACCGCTGTTTTACCCTCTATTTCTCGCAAAAATGAAACTTAAAGATATATTATCGGCTGTGAATAGCCGCCTCGGAATCGACTCTCTCAACAAGATGCAATCCAATATGCTCGACACCGCCGCATCCACGCGCGGCGACATCGTGCTCCTCTCCCCTACCGGCTCCGGAAAGACTCTTGCTTTCCTCATCCCGCTAATCAAAGAGTTGCAACCCGCCGGACGACTGCAAGCGGTGGTGATTGCGCCTTCGCGCGAACTTGTGATGCAGATTGCCGATATTGCGCGCAAGATTTCGGGGGATTGTCGCATCACGGCATGTTATGGCGGGCACAATGCGGCAGACGAGAAGGCGTCGCTGCAGGTGGAGCCGGATATCATCATTGCCACACCGGGAAGGCTTCTCGACCACATCAACCGAAAGAATATCGATGTGTATCGCACCCGGTTTCTGGTGCTCGACGAGTTTGACAAGTCGTTACAACTCGGCTTCACCGAAGAAATGGAGCGTATCATCCATCGTATGCCGAATCTCAAACGCCGCTTCCTCACTTCGGCTACCGCTATCGACGAAATCCCCGATTTTGTGGGAATTTCTTCGCCGGTTACAATAAGGCACGAAGAAGCCGAAACCGAATTGCGTACTCGCCTCGACATCCTCAAAGTGGTGTCGCCGCAACGCGACAAGCTCGACACCCTGCTCCTGCTTCTTGCCAATCTGCAAGACAACTCGCGCAGCATCGTGTTTGTCAACCACCGCGATGCAGCGACGAGGGTGTATGAGTTCCTGCGGCAAAACGGCGTTCCTGCCGGCATCTACCATGGCGGAATGGAGCAAAACGAGCGCGAAAAGGCGATTGCTATGTTCAACAACGGCAGTTTCATTGTGCTTGTATCTACCGACCTCGGCTCTCGCGGATTGGATATCGCGGAAGTGAAACACATCATCCACTACCACCTCCCTGTCGATGCCGCCGCTTTCACCCACCGCAATGGTCGCACGGCACGCGTCGATGCTTCGGGTGCGGTGCATGTGATTGTGGCAGCCGACGAGCGTATCCCCGAATACATCGCTTTCGACAGCGAGGAGTCTC
>JBJEKB010000130.1:0-3524 GCA_051878395.1 Muribaculaceae bacterium | reverse complement strand
TTAGTAATTTTTTACCAAATTGACTAATTTTTTTCGTGAAATTTTTCCGTATTTGTACATTTTAGACACTTTTTCTCTCATTTTGAACAATTTTCGGGGCAAAATCGCTCAAATTTTCCTATAAACCTGCGCTACTTGCGAGGCAATTTCGTCCCAATTGTATTTTGCCATGTCGTAATCCACTCGGGCAAGTGGGGCGTCAATTAGAGCCTGAAGCCTGGATGCGAGGGCGGGCACATCGCCGCAGGGAAAATAGTTGGCGGAGGGAAGCCCCACCTCGAGGTTGGCGGGAATATCGCTCACCACCACCGGCAGACGGTAACTCATCGCCTCAAGAAGCGCGATAGGCAATCCTTCGTGGGAGGAAGGAAGGCAGTAGCAACGGCAGTGTGAGAGCAGTGAATGGAGTTTGCGCCCTTTGACAAATCCGGTGAGCACCACGCCATGCTCGCGAGCCATCTCCTTGAGCCAGCGGGAATAATCGTCCTCAAAATCGGTGTCGCCGGCGAGTACAAGTTTGCAGCCCTTCATGTCGATCTGCGAACAAGCCTCGATGAGGTGATGCAGATTTTTCTCGGGGACGAAACGGCACATCCCGAGCACATATTGCCCCGGCTCGATGCCGAGTTGGGAGAAATATTCGGGATAGTCGCACACATCGGGTGCCGGAACGCCATTGTAGATGAGGTGCACGCGCTTGGTTCTGCCATATTTGCGCGCTATGATGTCGCGAATCACGTTGGAGATTACTATCACATCGTTGGCAAATGCGCAGCCCATCCTCTCGCCAAGGCGCAGTATCGCTTTTGCCACTCTACCCCACTTGTCGCGGTCGTAATCGGGACCGTGATGGGTGAAAACCACCTTCAAGCCGAGCAATCGGGCGTATGGGGTGAGAAGCGCGGGCCCGATGGCGTGGATATGCACGACATCGGCGTGCAGGCGGCGCGCCGCGTTGATGGCGCGGAATGTGTGCACGATAGCCTCGAATGCTTTTTTCTTGGGGGTGGCGATATCCAGGAGTTTCACGCCTTGCCACTCGGTGAGATTGTCTGCCACGTAGGAAGAACGGCGAATGAGCGTTACATCAAAGCCCATCCCGGCGATTCGGGGGAAAAGTTCCTCGCAATGGGTTTCTACGCCACCCATCACATTGGGGATTCCGCGGGTTCCTGTAACGACAATCTTCATATCTCAATTCTAAAGAGCCGCGTGTGGCGGCAGGGGTTATTTTGTACCTTCGTAGCCTTGACCCTCGATGTCGGCATTGACAATATCCTCACCTCTACGGTCGCGCAGAGCCTCGCGCGATGTGGCTGAAAGTCCGTCGTTTACGCTTGCACTCATGTCGCAGGTGGAGAGTTTGTCGAGTTCCTCCTTGGTTACCTTGCCATCGCGCAGGTCGCAGCAAATCTGGTTCTCAAACATCGAGTAGCGCATCCCGAGGAGGCTTTTGAGTTTGTGCTTGGCAGCCCAGAGAGCGGGAACGGTGATGTATTTGTGCATCGCGGGCGACACCGAGCCAATCATCCAGCAGTTGCGGTCGCAGCAACGCACTTTGCGGCGCACTTTTTCAGCCTCGGGCGAGTTCCACAGCTCGTCCCACGACTGGGTGTTGAGGTTGCCCATAACCTCCTTGTCTTTGGTGCCGTTGCAAGGCATCACATCGCCGTAGGGGTCGATGAAAAAGGTGTCGAAACTCATGTCGCAGGGCAACAGGCGCTTCTGCCCGTATATGTAATTGATGAGTCCGTGGTTGAAATAGGCTCGGAACCATTTCTTGGGCGAATTAGACTTGAGCAACTCGTTGATAAGCTCCTCAAAATTTTTTGCCACCATCTCACGGTCGTTGATTTTGTTCTTTGCCTCGACAAAATAGAAAGAATTGTGGAGCGATGCGGTGGCAAACTCCATCCCCATCTCGTTGCTCAACTTGTAGAGCGGCACCAGGTCTTTGGCGTTGCGGTCTTGCACTGTCATGCCGAAGCCCACATCCTTCATGCCCATCTCACGCAGTTTCTTGAGGGTGGAATAGCCGCGGTTGAAGCCGTCTTTGAGTCCGCGAATCTCGTTGTTGGTTTGTTCAAGCCCCTCGATAGAGATTCGGATGCCCACCTGTGGAAATTCTTTGCAGAGGTCGATAATTCGGTCGGTAAAGAAACCATTTGTAGAGATAACGATGCGGTCGCTGAGTTTGTACAATTCACGCACAATCTCCTTGATGTCGGTGCGGATGAAAGGCTCGCCGCCGGTGATGTTGGTGAAATACATTCGGGGCAACTTCTTTATAGTCTCCAACGAGATTTCCTCATCGGGACGGGAGGGAGCCTTGTAGCGGCTGCACATCGAGCAACGTGCGTTGCAACGATATGTAACAATCACTGTGCCATTTAGTTTCTTTTCTGCCATAATATAATAGAGAGGCGCTTGCTACGCCCAATATAAGTGTATAATATATGTGTGGGATTTCCACCCAACAAAATATTATGCAAATATCGCACATTTTATCAATATACGCAAATAAATTTTAATTTTGTCCCCGAGCCGCCACCAAGCTCAAGCCCGGGAATACGCAATGAGACCGGAACACGCATGTCTCCTTGCTATTTCTTCCATTTCATCAATTGACTCGTCTTTGCCCAATAGAAATATGCTTCCGGCAATCCAATACGCAATTTGTTCAGTTTACTTGTGAAAACAGGCTTTATCAACAAATCCTCGGATAGTTGCGCATCTGAGAATCGCTCAATGTGGTTTCCTCCAGTTTCTATCAGAGTGGCAAGGTATGCTGATTTTGCGGCATCAATAATAGCTTCTTCGATGCGGTATGCACCCTTGTACATGAAAGGCTTGATGTTGATGATACCCTTTTGAAGCAAAGCAAACTTATCTTTGTCAACAAAGCCTCTTGTACTGATGTTGAGTGCTGTTTGTCGAATGTCGTCATAGATTTGAGACAGGTCATGGCCCAAGTTCCGATAGCCAAGTTCCACATCTGCAATAGCCTTGAACGATTGTGCTACAGTGCCAATGTCCTGCATTTTGTCAAAGAGTCGTCCCACATCATACAGTTGCTTGATAATTTCCAGAGTGGTGAGTTTGTCATGCTTAAAATACGGAATGCCTGTTGTCTCCGGTGCAAATGCAGTAAGTTTATCACCGAGAATATCTTCAACAGAAGGCACAACGACCTTCAGTGGCTCTCCATCCAACTTAATGAAAGGACTAACTATGTCTATAGCATTAGTCTTATAATAATGGCAATCCTCATACAACACGTCCAAAAGGATGAAAGATGTCTCTTCTGATTGCCCTTTGAATGCCACTTGATAAAAGAACTTTGAATGACTTTTGGGAACATCTTTACCTGCTTGACGGCGTTCCACAAGTTTATACTCCAAGAAGCCACATCGTGCGTAGTCCTTTAGATAGTATTCAATATTCGTTCCCGGTGGACACATTATGTCTATATCGATAGACAGACGATGAGAGCCCCCACCAAGGATGAGCATTAGACTTGTTCC
>JBJEKB010000129.1:0-3527 GCA_051878395.1 Muribaculaceae bacterium | reverse complement strand
GGAAAGCGGTCAAAAGCACACTTTCGAGCCTAATTGTTGTCATTTCCTACCCCAAAGGCCATAGCCTAAAGATGGAAGAAGTCGGAGAATTGCCCGAAATCTTCGCCGCACTCGCCCCCGTGGACGTCATCTGGGGCATCCAAGAATCCGACAAAATAACCACTACCACCATCACAGCGTTCGCTTTCGAAGCGCTGAACTAATGCGCCCACACCAACGGCTTCGTTATCCGCAGCCGCTAATAACCCCACTACAAGAGTCGCCCAAGGCGGCTCCTGGGGCAAATTAGCATATCACATTCCCAAATCAATGTAATCTACCAACAATTCAAATTGTTCTCGTTTTGAAAGCGCCCCTACTGAATCCCGTTTATTTTCAATTGATTTCCACCAATTAGCATCTTTAAAATTGTCAAAGCAATAGGATATATTGTAATATTTTTGAGAAATCAGTTGCGCCTTACTATTTTGACCTTGGAAAATGCCAAAATAAGAAAACATTTTCATCAAAAATGGTTCTTTCTTGCTGTCAAGTGATAATTTAGTGATTCTCCAAAATTTATAAAAACTTAAATCTCTAAAAGCATCGGTAAAAACTAGCTTATGTGGATGATTCAAATCATCAACATTCCTATTAAAATCTTTGGCCGGAAGAACAACTAAACGAAAGTCATACCATATAGGGATTGAATCAAATGTACGGTCTATGCTATCTTTAGGTGAGATATCTATAGTATTTGATGAGCAACTATATCTAATAATATTTTTAGATGTTTCTATCTTTATTATAGAATCACATCTTACGAATTGTAATGCAATTTCTTTTTTATATAGTTCTCTTTTTAATTGGTATAAATTCACATATTTATCATACTCCATAATATCAGTAAATCCATAATGAAACAGTACAGGATATAAAACAGCTACCCCTATAATGCAAACAGCAAGAGGCAGTCGATACGATTTTCCCTCAAAAAAATCAACGATACACCTATAATATCGGTAACAAAACGCAAACAAATTCTTCATATCACAACTTTATTACTGCAAAATTAAGGAATTTCCTTGCATTACACAAAAAAACACTTCAATCGGCTCCACATTCCACTGCAGGACAGATTCTCAGAAAAAAGCCAGAAAGTGATAAAGTCAGGAAAATAATATATTTGGGCATCAATTGGTGTTCATTTAATTAGTAAATTCTTTTTTATCTGCCATTTTATGGGGCGACAATCGTAATTACGATGGCGAGGTGATTTGGTTTTAACCCATCCCCCTGCTTAAGATATATATCTATATATCAACAATTTGGCACGACACAGAAGACGAGAAATTCGTCCAAACAGCGATATCTGATGGCACAGGTGCTCGATTTTGTATTGGTGCCGGGTATTTATATGAATCACTTAAAATTGATACAGCTCGATAAAATTTTATGCGGGGGAATCTATTTGCCGGTGTCGCAGCTTTTCGGTTATTTTGCGGTGTCATAGCAATTTACTATATAAAGTATTACAATTATGGATGCGGACATCATTGTGAGGAGGTTGCGGGAGCTGGAGGAGGAGAACACGCGGCTGGAGGAGGAGAATACGCGGCTGAAGGCCCTTCTTGCTGAGCATGGCATTGCGTTTGAGGGGTGTGCTCATGAGGGCAATCTTGCGGCGACACTAACGACACTACCGCAACAACCGATACTACCGACACAACCGCCACAACCGCCCAAGCCGGCACACATTGGCCTTTCTTTGCGGGAGAAGGTGGCGCTGTTTCAAGGTCTGTTCAAGGGGCGTGAGGATGTGTTTGCCAAGAGATGGTATAGCGATGCGACCAAGAAGTCGGGCTATCAGCCGGTGTGCGAACGGGAGTGGGACCGAGTGTTGTGCGACAAGCGGAAATTCAAGTGTTCGGAATGCCCCAACCGGATGTTTGCGCCTTTGTCATACGAGCATATCTTCAACCACCTTGCGGGCAGGGATGTCCTTTGTCGTGATGTAGTGGGCTTATACCCGTTGCTGAACGATAACACGTGCTATTTTCTCTGCACCGATTTTGATGACAAGAGTTGTGAACATGGCTATCGGGGTGATGTGCTTGCTTTTACGGGTGTGTGCAAGGAATGGGGCGTGCCTTGCTACGTTGAGCGGTCGCGCTCGGGCAATAGGGCGCATGTGTGGGTGTTCTTTGACACAGCCATAGCAGCCGCTAAGGCGAGACGGCTCGGGAAGTCGATTCTGGCAGAGGCTATGAATAAGGATGTGCATCTTTCGTTCAAATCGTATGACAGGTTTTTCCCGAATCAAGACGCCTTGCCCGATGGCGGATTGGGGAATCTTGTGGCGCTACCCTTACAAGGAGAGGCACGAAGGAATGGCAACAGCGTGTTTGTGGATGAAAACTTCCAACCATATCCCGACCAATGGGGTTTCCTGCTCGAGATTCAGAAACTGTCGGAAACTACCATCGATGACATTCTTCAGAAACACGCTTCTACATCAGGCGAGTTGACAAAAAGCAGCGAGGGAAAGCCATGGGAAGCGCCTAAACCCGAGACGATTGCGCAATCGGATTTCCCGGCAAGTATCACCCTGACAATGGCGAATATGCTATACGTTCCATTGTCATGCTTGTCGGCAAAGGCTGCCAACTATTTCAAGCGAATGGCGGCATTTCATAATCCGGAATTTTACGCCAAGCAGGGTATGCGGCTGTCAACCTATGATGTTCCGCGTATAATCTCTTGTTCGGAGCTGATTGACGGCTATTTAGCTCTGCCTCGCGGCTGCGAGGATGATGTGGTGGAACTGCTTGAAGCAAACAATGTAGAATACTTTATAGACGACAAGACCTGCCGCGGACGAGCCATCGATGTGTCATTCAAAGGCGAACTTCGCGAAGAGCAACAGCGCGCCATGACCGCAATGCTTTCTCATCCTATCGGCACGTTGTCTGCTACAACCGCTTTTGGGAAAACCGTGTTTGCCATTGCGATGATTGCCCGGCGGAAAGTGAGCACGTTGATATTGGTGCATCGGAAATCGCTGCTCGACCAGTGGAAGAGGCAATTGAGCGAATTTCTGGAGATAAGCGAAGTCGTAGAGGACAATTCAAAACGGAGGAAAAGGCATCTTTCGCCCATAGGGGAACTATGCTCGGGAAAGGACTCGCTGCACGGGCTCATCGACATAGCCTTGATGCAATCTTGCCTGGAAAACAACGAGCCCAAACCTTTCGTGCGAGACTACGGCATGGTGATTGTCGACGAATGCCACCATGTCTCGTCGGTAAGCTTTGAGCAGGTGTTGAAGCAGGTGAACGCGCATTTCGTTTATGGACTCACAGCCACCCCGATACGCAAGGACGGACATCAGCCCATCATCTTCATGCAATGCGGAAAGATAAGATACACCGCCGATGCTAAAAGCCAGATTGACAGGCAGAACTTTGCCCGCACCCTTATACCGCGGTTCACATCTTTCCGCAATGTCTCGCTTGACCCAAAAACCTATACTCAAACCATAGAAGCAT
>JBJEKB010000128.1:0-15951 GCA_051878395.1 Muribaculaceae bacterium | reverse complement strand
TTACAAAAAATCGGCGAGATAACATATAACTTATTAAGAAATTATGAAAGGCTACAAGTATTACCAACTCCTCGATGAGAACTACAACAATCTCGTAAAGGATGATGAGAACCCCGCAAACATCCCGGACGGGACACACGGTCAAACGGCATTCCGTATGGCTCGCGAATGGATGAAAGCGAACAAAGTGAAGTTTGCCAACCTTGTTGCTAACATCGTAAGCGATGACGGTTGTGACGATATTTCAAATATCAGAGAAATAACACTCGCATGATGACAAAGGCAGAAAGCATAGAATCCTTGCAGGCTGTTAAACGCTCACTAATAAAGTCGTACAACGAGATTTCGGGAGTAGCAGACCTTATGGAAACGAAACTCACTACGGAATATGACCAGGCAATGAGCAAAGAATATGGCAGTGTCTGCCGTACCCTTGGAATCTTGGAGGAACAGATAACAGAAATAGGAAACCAAATCACCAAAATAAATAAATAATGGAACGCACAAGAATCATCGTAATCACTCCTCAGGAGCGCGACTACCTAATGAAGCAGTTCGGCTGCTCTTATGTATCGGTGTATGATGCGGTTAAATACCGCAAGAACAATCTTCTTCACAAGAAGATCCGCAAGGCTGCGATAGAACGTGGAAACCCACAAATGGTACTCACACCGGAGTTTGATACAATCTACATTACCAACCGAAAGGACGCGGACAAAAATATGACCCGCTACATGGTACAGACCTTTGAAAACGGTGCGACATTAGAGGGCAATTTCTCGACAGGCATTGTGGAAATACGCGACAATAACGGAGAAGTCAAAGGGAAGTGGAACAACCCCCAAATATCAGAAATGGGGAAAATTCAAGAGCAAGCAATGAACCTCTAAAATTTCGGAGTATGGAGTATCTCAATAACACGCTTTGCATAAGCCACGCAGAACTGACCGCCGGAATTATGTCGAAACCGACCCTTGATTATTATGTCGGGAAAGACAAAATTCAATCAGTGCGCCGTGGATGTTATGGTACTCCCGCCCTCTACGCTGTAGAAAGTCTTCCGGCAAAATACCGGGCAGAGGTCAAGCGGCGATATGTAGATCCCGAGGCACAAGCCAAGGCACGTGCATTCATTGACACGATAGTAATAGACAGCGTTGCCGCCGATTACTACGAGCGCGTCAGCATAGAGGGAGCGCGAGGACTGAGCAATGAGAAGCGAATGCTCTACACCAACTCCGCCTCGATACTGAATGCTTGCCGCGTGAAGTTAATGGAAGCTGCCGCCGAGCAGCGCAAGGTTGGCAAGAGCCGCCGCGTGAAGATGAGCGAATTTTGGGCAGCGGTAGCCGAGCACCTGCCCCGGATAGCGGACATATACCCACACTCTCTCCCGGAAAACCCGCGAGTATTGCAACGAAAATACAACGAGTTCTTCAAAGACGGTCAACCAAATTACGATGTCTTGATTTCCGGCAAGTTCCGCAACAAGAACGCCGCAAGGGTTGCAACGGAGGAGCAGGTAGCACTGATAACAAAGTTCATCGGGTATCACACCAACCTCGACTGCCAAGAGATAGCAGACTATTACAACACAGTATGCGAGGCTATGGGTTGGGCGAAAATCACCCGCCGCACGGTGTGGAACTGGGCGCAACAATACGGTTGGGCTGTGGATGCCGGACGCTATGGAGCGAAAGACTACTTGAACCGCTACGGAATGCAGGTGAAACGCTTTGCGCCGACCGCACCGATGTTGTTTTGGTCGCTTGACGGCTGGACGGTGGAGCTATATTACAAGAAGCATACCGAGGGTAAGCGAGGCGGGCGCACGACCTATTGCAACCGCATGACGGTTGTGGTGGTACTCGACCCGTTCAACAAATACCCGATAGGTTACGCCACCGGGTATCAAGAGAGCCCCGAACTGATAAAGGCAGCACTACGCAACGCGGTGAACCATACGGCAGAGTTATTCGGGCAGCGTCTTCGCCCTGTACAGATACAGAGCGACAATTACCAAATCAAGGTAATGCTCCCGACCTACGGCATCGCCGAATATGTAACTCCGGCGCAGGTGGGCAATGCCAAGGCCAAGCCGATAGAACCCTATTTCAAGCGTCTCAACCACAAATACGCGAAGAAATGCTCCGGGAACTGGACAGGTTACGGCATTACCTCCCGCAAAGAGAGCCAGCCCAACCTCGAATGGCTTAACGCCCACAAGGGACAGATACCCGATGAGGAGGGAGTAAAGGAGCAGATCCGGTGGATTATCGAATCAGAACGCTCATTGAAGCGCGAGGAATATGTGGCCGGGTACGGCAAGATTCCGGCAGACCGTCTTTTGCCGATGACGACAGAGAGCTATCTGCTGAACTTCGGTGAAGAAACCGGTTACAAGAACGCATTGGAGGGCAGCGGTCTCAACATACGACTTCTCGGAGAACGTCGCACATACGACAGCTTCGACCTTGAATTTAGGAAATACGCACATCTGCGGTGGAATGTCAAGTTTGACCCCGACAATCTCCACGAGGTGTTGGCAGTGAGTGACGAGGGCGACATCCGCTTCATGCTTGAAGAAAAATATGTGCAGCCAATGGCACTCGCCGACCGCCGCGAGGGAGACGCAGAGGAACTGCAGAGGGTTCGCGACTTCAACGACGACCTCAAACGAATGGTATTGGAGCAAGATGCGAGAGCCACGGAGATAGTCCGGGAGAGCTTATTACGCCACCCCGACATCGACAACCCCTACGCCAAGAGCCTAATCACCGACAGCAGAGGTCAGCATAAAGACCGCAAGAGCCAATACCGCCTCGAATATACCGAAGCCACGGAAGAAAGCAAGTTTGAGGAGAGTTCGGGTGCTGGCGACCATATTTCAACAAGAGATTTATACTAAAAACTAATAAAGCAAATGAAACAGACAGAGAAAGAAGCCATAGCCGCCAAACTTAGGGCGTATGTGGAAAGCAAAGAAAGCCAAAATGCCGCCGCCAAATCTTTGCGAGGAGTGAGCGCGGCGACAGTCAGCCAGATGCTCAACGGCAACTGGGAATTGATTTCGGACGATATGTGGCGCACGGTGGCCAATCAGACGGGCTACGACCCGCGCCGCTGGTCGGTGGTTGAGACCGAGGGTTATACCCGCATGACGCAGGTATTGACAGACGCGCAACTGCACTCGCTCGTGATGGCCGTTGTCGGCGACGCAGGTTGCGGCAAGAGCCAGGCGATAAAGGCTTACGCCGAACAGCACCGAGGCGTGATAGCATTGAGCTGCTCCGAATATTGGAACCGCAAGGAGTTCCTCAGCGAACTGCTGCAAAGCCTCGGCACAGAGCCGGGCGGCTCAACGGTAGCCGATATGGTGCGCGAAGCCATACGTCAGCTCAAACGCCGCGATGGAGTGCTGATAATCTTGGACGAAGCAGACAAACTGAGCGACCAGGTTCTTCACTTCTTCATCACGATATACAACAAATTAGAGGACACCGTCGGGATAGTGCTTTGCGCCACCCAATACCTCAAAAAGCGCATAGAGCGCGGCGTGGTGAACAATCGCAAGGGCTACAAGGAGATATACTCACGCATAGGGCGCAAGTTCATACCGATGCCCGTTGTGAACAATTCCGACATAAAGGGAGTGTGCCTCGCCAACGGTCTTGACGACCTCAGAGAGATAGCGAGAATCATTGACGACGCGGACAACGACTTGCGTCGCGTGAAAAGGCTTGTCTGCGCCCTCAAACTGAAATCAAGCGAGAATTGAGAACCGATTAAACGCTGATTAAATGGCAAAGGCATTAAGCAACAAGAACGTGTGCGACGCAAATTTCAAGGTCGCCGACTTTGACGGGAAGTGGCTCGCCACAATCGGGAAGCCGGAACTGCGCGGTGCGTGGCTCATCTTCGGAGAGAGCGGCAGCGGCAAGACCCATTTCGCCCTTGAGCTTCTTGCCTATCTTACCCGCTTTGTCGATAAAGCCGCCTACGACACCGTCGAGCAGGGAATGTCGCTCTCCTTTCAGAACTCTTGGAACGACGCAAATATGGCAGCGGTGGGCAACAAGGTTATAGTTTACAACAAGGAGCAGATCCCGGCACTTCGAGAAAGGCTGCGCAAGCGGAAAAGCCCGCAGGTCGTTGTGATTGATTCGATAACCGCTCTTACAGGATTCAGCCGCAGCACCTTTGCCTCGTTAATGGACGAGTTTCCCGAAAAGCTATTCATCTTCATCGCCCACGAGGAGGGTGGTAAGCCATACCCGGCAGTCGCCAGGCACGTCCGCAAACTCTCTGAGGTTAAAATTCGCGTGGAGGGCTTCAAGGCTTTTGCCACGACGCGGTTTGCCACGGCAGAGGGAGGTGGCGATGAGTTCGTGATATGGCCGGAGGGTGCGGCAAGGTATTACGCTCAAATCATAGACAACCAATAACACGAGATATTATGGCAACAGTTACGGCACAACAGCAAAAATGGCTACTGCGGAAATTCCACACACTATGTAGCAGGCTCAAAATGGACACAGAAATGAAACTCACGCTCATTTCGGGTTATGGTGTGGAGAGTAGCAAAGACCTCACCAACGAGGAACTTTTGGAACTCTGCGACAAACTCAACGGCATACTGAACCCGGAGAGCGAGAAGATAGACAAGATGCGCAAGCGTGTGATAGCCTCTATAGGCGGTTGGCTGCGCATGATAGGCAAAGGGGACGAGGGCATAAGCTACATAAAAGGTGTGGCATGTCAAGCGGCCAAGGTTGACAACTTCAACAAGATACCGCTTGAACGTCTCAACAACATCTACAATATGTTCCTGCGTAAGCAGAAAGATGCAAAGAGCGTGAACGAGGTAACTGGGGCAATCATTTTACAAATGAACTTCGGTAACGAACAACCACTACTAAACTGAACGAAATATGGGATTAAAAGTATTAAGTCTTTTTGACGGAATGAGCTGCGGGCAAATTGCGCTGCGCGAGCTTGGTATTGTGGTGGATGAATATTACGCCTCTGAGATTGATAAATTCTGTATCGCGCAAACTCAACTCAATTTCCCAAACACTATCCAGTTGGGGGACGTGCGGAATATAAATGTGAGTCGTCTCCCCAAAATAGACTTGATACTTGCAGGTTCACCATGCCAAGGATTTAGTTTTGCTGGGAAACAACTCAACTTTGACGATCCACGTTCCGCGTTGTTCTTCGAGTTTCACCGCATACTATCTGAAGTTGCGTTAGTAAATCCAAACATAAAATTTCTGCTCGAAAATGTCAAAATGGCCCGAAAGTATGAGGAAATAATAAACACAAAACTCGGTGGACTTCATCCTACCGAGATAAATTCCGCTCTTGTATCAGCACAGAACAGAGTGCGTCTTTATTGGAGCAACATTCGTTCAATACCAACAGGCTTTTTCGGAGACTATGACACCAATATTCCGCAGCCAATAGACCGAGGACTATATCTCTCCGACATATTGGAAGATGAAGTGGACGAGCGATATTATATTACAGACACTGTTTTTCGTAATCTCTTGGCCCATAAAGAGCGCAATGAAAAGAATGGACGCGGCTATGGAATGGTTGTAAAGTTCCCGGAAGAAAAAAGTATTGCGGTGCGTGTCGGATGGAAGGGGATGTATGACATTGTGTGTGGTGCAATGCGCGGACGATACAACGAAGAAAGAGGTGGCAATTGTCAGCAACTCGAAGTTCGTAAAGACAAAAAAAGCAATACTCTTACAACAGTGCAAAAGGACAACCTAATATTACAGAGACCACGCGGACGCAAAGGAATTACGGCATACTCAGGAAAGTCTCCGACGCTTACATCGAATGCATGGGAACAGAATAATATATTACATCGCCGTATTGTGGTTCAACTCACCACCTCCACAGAAAGCAATGGAAAACAACCGTATCAGCAACACCGAGTTTATTCTGTCGATGGCATTTCTCCGGCATTGTGTTCTTCACGTTTCGGACAATCTCCATTAATTATCGCACCTGGAGACATATTACGTAGAATGACCCCGACCGAGTGCGCAAGATTGCAGACCATACCAGAGTGGTATAAGTGGGGATGCTCGGCAACACAGCAATATAAAATGCTTGGCAATGGTTGGACAGTGGAAGTAATAAAACACATCTTATCATTTTTAGAAATATGAGTGAAGCAAAAACATATCTAAAAAAAGTCGTCAAAACCTGTATGGGAAATGACGGCAAGGTTACCAAAGTCGTAGAATATGCAGATGCGGCAGCCGCACTCCGAATTCAAAAATCGTGTATGATAAAGTTCTTCAGCGATTTCCTTTTTGAACAAATGCTCTCACACATATTGGGAGAAAAAAAGGACTGGGAACAGATTTTCAATGAGCGAGTAAAGGAGATATAACACCCCGAAAAATGAGTTTAATAAAGGACATAAAGCAAAAAATCAAGGAGGCAACGGTGGAACTATCGAACCCGGAATATGTAGAGTTTATGCGAGAGCTTTCCGAGTGGGCAGATAACGAAGCCTTAGTAGCCGAGTATGAACTTGACTTTGATACAGACGAATGAACGAAACCATTTTAATAACCCCTAATAATAACAGCAATGGCACAATGGATTGAAACCAAGCTCCGCTATGACAAGGTTATGGAAAACGGAGCAGTGAAGAAAGTAAACGAGCCTTATTTGGTTGACGCGCTCTCATTCGCGGAAGCCGAGGCACGCATCATTGAGGAAATGCGCTCCTATATCAGCGGCGATTTCACGGTTGAAGCAGTGAAGAAAGCGAAAATCGCAGAGGTGTTCGGTTCTGACACCGCCTCACGGTGGTGGAAAGTTCGTGTGGCGTTTATCACGATAAACGAGCGCAGCGGGACAGAGAAACGCGACCTTACCGATTTCCTTGTGGCAGGAGAAGATCTCGAAGACGCTCTCTCTACATTCAAGCAGAATATGAAAGGGACGCTCGCCGACTACGAGGTAACGGCAATCACAGAGACCGCAATAATCGACATCTTCCCGGAAGACTTATCAAACAACAAATAACCACTATTTAATCACCCATTAAACAACATCAAAAAATGGCTAAAAGAGAAAAAAAGACAATCATCAGCGGTGTAAGCCGCGAGGCAATGGAAGAAGCATTCAGCGCGTATGCAACCGCCGACGCACAGCAGCGTTCGCTGACCGCAGAAATGGACAGCAAACTCGTGGAGATCCGCGAGAGTTACGCCGACCGCCTTGCCGTCCTTGAATCAGAGAAAAAAGAAGCATTCGAGAAGATGCAGGTTTTCGCTACCGAGAACCGCGAAGAATTGTTCACCAAGCGCAAGAGCATGGAGACCACCCACGGCATTCTCGGTTTCCGTATTGGCAACCCTAAATTGAAAGTCCGTAAGGGTATGACCTGGGCGGGAGTTCTCGAACTTCTCAAAATCAAGGGAAAGAACTATGTTCGCACGGTGGAGGAAGTCGCCAAAGACAAGCTCCTTGCAGAACGCGACATCGACAAGTGCAAGGCAGTAATGGAGTCTTGCTGTATCGATGTGATACAGGAAGAAACATTCTTTGTGGAACCTAAAACGGAGGGATAGCCGAATGGAGAAGCGCACGGAGTTTGCCCGCGACACCATAGAGGTGTGCCGCAACTGCAAGGCAAACGGAACGGTCAGAGTTGCAGAATCCAGCGGCGGCCGCATAATCGGAATTCATACCGAGGTTTGCCCGGTGTGTGGCGGTTCCGGATTAGTGAGAAAGCATATCGAGGGGTTCGTAATTGTCGAGCCTCATGACAAGACGATAGCAAAGCCATAAAAAAAGCGCGCCCGCCGCCGGAATTAACCAAACGACGAGCAACACCATGGAACGTGTTGCAAAGATAACGGTTAAATTCTTAACATGGCGAATAAACCTCACAAAAATACACTCCTGCGCATAAAGCACGTTTGCGACATCACCCGGCAGCACTATGAGGAGGGTAACCTCTCGAAGTGTTACAAGCAGGTGTGGCGATATTATGTGTACCCGGTTTATCCGATGTGTTACCACACGTTCCTCAGTTATCTGCGTCGCGGGATGGAGGGATTCAAAGACCCGCGCCGCGACGAGCAACCCTCCCTCTTTAACGGGATAGACGACGATAAATAAAGCGACACCGCCCGCAACCGAAAGGAACTGCGGGCGGTGCTATATTTATACCATTTCCTCTCCGAAAGAATCCGTAAAGATGTCTCCCGTGTCGAGGGTTACATTCTTCGGAGTGAGGATTTGACCGTCATCTATTGTTGCCGAGCAATCAATGCAATGAGTTTTCCATTCCTCCAAATCCTCGGTAATCTGTTCGTGGTTGTGGTCGGTTTCAGAGCCGGAATATTGGAAAGTGGAGAAACTACGCCCCTCGCTGTCAGCCGCGCCGGAAAAGTCAGATAATGCTTGCTTTATAGTCCGAATCAGCCGGAAACGGTTGAGAGCTTCCTCACGGAAAGGGGTGTCGGTCTGCGCGAGCGTGGAGGTAACGATATGCAGGCGCACGGTCAAGTCTCCACGGACGGCACCGCGAGAGAGCTGCGCCCACACAACCGGGAGGAACTCCACGAAGACGGCGGGCGGAGCAAACGGTCGTAACTGCGTGAGGCGTGTGGTGTCCTCGTTCCACAATCCGACAAGGTTAATCGCCGGAGTACCTGGTAAATTTTCGTTTTCGACGCGTTTTTGACGGCAGAAGATATACTTGCCATTAACGAGGCGGACACGCGACATACGCGCCTCTATGTCGGTAAAAATACGTAATCTCATATCATTGTCGGTTAAAGTTATCGGCGAGGTTTTGCGAGAACTCCTGCAAGCGTTTGAAAACAATCTCCCCGAGAGCCTGCTGCACCAACTCGTGGTCTCCTATGAACTGACGCTGCGGCATATTCATCTGCCTGGAATGTGAGCGCACGGAGTAAGATTTCCCGGTCTTACGGTTTGTTCGCGAGTGTGCGCGAACGGTAACGGAGAATTTACCGCCCTCGTTGTGCAGGGCTGTGTAAGGAAGATTGGAAGAGAATACCACAGCCATACCACGTATTTGGGAACGAATGGAACGGCGCATAGCACCTGTAACGATAAGGATAGACCCCTTACCGCGCTTGTTGGTCTTGCTGACCTTAGTAGCCACCCATCGTTTGCCGAAGAAGCCCTGCTCGCGGAAATTATTTTTGAACATTTCCGTAAGTTTGACGCGTGCATCGCGCAAAATATCGTCGTATATGTTATGGGACATGGCGTTGGTTTCAGTCGGCAATGTTACCGAAAAGGAGGCAAATCAGTCCGAGTTTGACCTGCATACGCTCGGCCTTGTCCTCAATCTTGTTAAAGTCGATTTTGGAGGGTGCAGCCTTAATCTGCTCCCACATTTCGGTGGTCAGTTCCTCGCCAAGGCAAAGGAGTGCGGCTGCGACATCGGTCTGTGAGAACTCTGCTGTAACGGTGATTTTTTCGTTCATTGTTGATTTTTTGAGGTTTGAGATTGTTTTCAGAAAAAAAGTTATTAACTTTGTAGTCCCATAGGAGGCCGCTGTGGGTCACTTCGGTGAGGCGGCAACCTGCCCGCGCTGCGGGCTTTTTTTATGCCTATATGTCGTGTCGGCGAATCTCGATTGAATCATCATCTTTGCGAATAACACATACGACATGGCGCACTTGAATATCTGATGTCTGTTTTTTCAGCCATTTTGCACCATTGGAAATTTTGCTTGGGTGATACATTGTGTCATCGTGAAAATATAGGCAAACGGTGTCTGCCGAGATTCTCACATCTGAGCGGGCATTATACCGAGCAAGTTGTTTGTTTTTCCCGGCGAGTGCTGAACCATAATGTCTTTTTTTCTTTGTTACAGAGCGAATATCCATCATCACGCCGTCGAGTTGCATATCAAGAGCGGGAAGCGTGTTCCCATTTTTCTTTTTGCTCTCATCGCATAGCAACGCAATATGGCCGTTTTGGAAAAGTAACCTTTGAACCTCCTGCTCCAAGTCTGCCCCGGTCATTCCCCATCGTAATATCTCGGAATTGTTTGAGGTGGTGTTATGTCCCCAATGGGTAGCGGTAACGCCGCCGGAAACCGGGTCATATTCCACACCTTTATATTTGCTATCCTTGGAAATGCGGTCATAAAGTCGCTTTGCCTCCTCGCGGCGGGCTTGTTCACTGACGACACGGCAGACACGACACTGCTCGCGTTTAGGGTCGTAAGCAAGGTTCAGACTGCCCGTGCAATTTCCGCACCCTTTAGGGAGATAAGGGTGTTTCTTCGGGAACAAGGTCATTTCGCGTCCGGCATTGTAGCGGAATATTCGGGATTTTGGGTCTTCAGTGCAAGCGTCGCCCGCTGCCTTAGCCACTTCGGGGTCGGACAATGGATAATCCTCGCGCAGCACTTGATCCACGTCACAGCGACAATTCCAGCCATTGGGTGGGAGGTAGTCATTCCAAAACGGGTCGGAGGGTGGCAGGGTTATGTTATTAAGGGCGGCGTGCTCCGAGCGGACGCGCTCATCACCAGCGGTGCGATACTGCAGATTGTATCTGTCTCCGTCGCGGACGAAATCGTGCCACTTGACAGCCATTTGCGAAGTGTGGACTGCGTGGTTATACTCGGCAAAGAGATAGTTTGTGTTATATTTTTTGTCGATAGCCTCGACATCCTTACGGAACGAGTCGAAAGGCTTCACCTTACCGTCCGCGTCAGTGAGAGCCAGGCCTACCTCTGAGAGCGAGTGGTAAGTCTTAAAGCCGGAGAAGATAAAAGCGTTATTTTGCAGGGCAGCGGTCAGTTCCGGCGGGGTTTCCGTCTTGATAGCAGAATCGACGGCTCGGTTCAGAGCGTTGTAAGTTTCGACAATCACCGGGCGCACGGCAGGGTCTGCCAGCATTTCCTGGGAGAATGCACCCCGGGCAAATACTTCGCGGACAGCGCGGTCAAAAACGTTGTGGTTAAACTCCACACGTCCGACCTTGCCGGAGGCGAGCGTCAGCAGATCCGGCTCATAGAGAGAGCCGACGGCGAGGTTAAAAAGGCGGTAATGGTCGGCTTTAGCCTTGTTGCGGTCTTGGGGGCTATCTTTGGGAGAATCATCACCCCCTATTCGAAAAAAGAGCCGTCGGACTGCTTTGCTCCTGTAATAGGAATCTTGTATTTGTCGATGAAATACTGCGGGTCGATGTCGAAATACTGCAAGAGCATACGTTCCAACTCCCGCTGTTCGGCGGGCGAATAAGTAGCCGCGTCGTCCCACTTGAAAGTCATGCCGACGAGAGGGAAGCCGAGGCGAATCATCTTCGGGATAAGGTCGTCGTTGATAACATAAGCAATCAGTTTAGCGTCGGCGGCGCAGATATTCTCAAAGACTTCAAGGTGGGTTTCCGACTGAGATTTAGAGGAACCGTCGTCGATAGTCATAGTTTGGCCGACGACCCCCTTAGACATTTCGGAGTTAGCGCGGTCAATTCGTCGGTCATACACATTGTAAGCGTCGCCACGCGAAGATTCCTTAATTTCGATAGTCGTACCCTCGGGGAACAACGCCCAACCAGCCGCGCCCATTTCTTCGAGCATAACCTCAATCTGTTTACGGTCGGCGGGGTTCTGCGAGGTGGTAGTACCGACACGCATAGGCATACCGAAAATTTCGCCGAAGACATCCCAATAAGAAGTCATATTCTTTTTGGATATAGCGTGAGGTGCACATTTGAGCAAAAGACCGAGGTTTTTGCTATCTCCGACCTCGACGCACCAATCAGACAATGTGCCCTCACGGTAAGGGATTCCAATCTCCGGGGAATCCGAGCGGTCGCGGAGCAGCACACCATATTCCGGGCAAACGTGGTCGCGAGGCACGAGTTCGACATCGGAGAACTTCATCACACCGTTAGCGTCGGTAATAACATCGCCCAACTGAATAAGCGAATGCCCCCACGCGATAGAATCGAGTGCGTTCAGCAGAAAATGATAGAACCATTTGCTCTCGAAAATCTTAGCTGCGTCCTCATTCTCATTACCCTTGTCGTCGGTAATGACAAAAGATTTGAGCAGGGTTTTGTGATAGCGTTGAGTAAAGCAGCCTGTGAGGTGCATATCAATAAGCGCGTCGGTGTAAATAGCGTGGAGAGCGGAGCGTTTCGGGTTCTCGATATTGAGAGCCATAGCCCACGCGCTGCGCCACCGTGCGACATCCTGCTTGGTGAGAGAAGCGGAAACTTGGTTAAGCATCATAACGAGGCTCTTTCGCTTCTTCATATTACCTCCTTGCTCGTTGTTCTTACGAGCTTCGAGGCGAATTGATTCGAGGCTTTTCCCCTTTGAATATCTATTGTTTGCCATTCAATCAGTGTTTAATCTTATCGTCAATCATGTTGGAATAATTTTCGGAGGTAAGGCCGGAGAGTGCAGCGGCAATCGCAGCCTTGTAAGTAGAACCACCGTCTTGGGGAGCAGTGGGCGAAGACGAGAGGGCTTTAATGATAGCATCTACACGCGCCTTATTGATATTTAGCTGTTTTTGGAGTTCCGTGGCGTTTGCAGTAGTTTCAGAGCCACCATTCCAAACAGCCAAATTCTTTTTCAATTCAAGGGTTGTCCCGTCGATGTCCAATTTAAGGTTGTCGGCGGTAAGCGTTGCCGAGCCTTTTTCAGTTTTCAGCAGCACGGAATTATCCTCGACCGTAGCCTCTGTGTTACCGATTTTGAGCATAATTTTGGATAATTCCGTAGTCAGAACCACCACACCGACGGCAGGGTTTATGAAACCGACGACGACATCAGATCCGACAGCCGGGAATGCCACCACGCCAACCTCCTGCGTTTGGTCAGCCTGGAGGTTCACGCCAAGGAGCTGCGCTCCCTCATCAATGGGCGTGCAGTCAATAGTCCGGGCATTCTCATCGACAGCGTCCACGGTGCAGACGGTGAGATACATTTCCGTGCCGGAAAGCGCGAGTTGTCTTATTGCGTTTCGAATATCCATTGTAATATCAATCAGCCGCCCTCGCACCGAGGGTTATATCTTGCCGGAAGCCGGAGCTTCCGAATGTTATCGTATTTTTTTGCACTTGATACTTTCCTTTTCGTTCGCCGTCAATTTTGACACCAATCACATCAAGGACATCAAGCAGAACATGTCCGAAAGTCTGAAACGACCCGGTTAGACCGTCGCGTTTGAGGCGTTCAAGTTCCTGCTCACCCCACGCCTTTGCCTCGGCCTCGGTTTTGCCATAGCAATGCAGGGTTCGTTTTTCACCGTCAGCGTCGCCGACCTCAACCTTGATTTTCTTTTTGTTGTCGGGCTGGAGGCTGACGACTTTCAACTTAATTTTTACATCCTCGGCTTTTTGCTCGTCAAGGCTGCTGTCTGAAATGATATTTATCCCGGTCTCGAACACCTGTCTCATTTCGTTTCCGTGGTCGAAAAGGACACCGCAATATAGGACTGGCTTTCCGTCTTCAAGCCGGAAGAATGTGCGGATATTGTTCTCTTTGAGGTGAGCGAGTAATTCAGCCACATTTTCAAAGTTCACGCGAAACTGCCCGATATTCTGCTCACCGAGAACCTTTATATCGTATGGCAGCCCTTGGTCTTTGAGGAGGGTCTGAATATCCACGTTCTTGTAGGACTTTTTCACGCACTGCTTTTGTTTGAGCATGAACATTTCATCCTCGCAGAATACCTCAATCGGGGCTTTGAATCCCTTACGGAGGACATACCCGGTAAAGGCAAGCCGTAGGTCATCGTCATAGCCGAGCCACACGGAGATTTTGTCGCCGCGTTTGATAGGGTTGGAGGTTTCACCTTTCCACTTCACCTTTCGGGGAAGCGAGAGTTTGCAGGTAGAGGTAAGAGCCTCGCTGTCGCGCACAATCTCGCAAGCGGTGATTTTCTCAAACACCCACTTTTTATCGCCCGTGATTTCGACCTTTGCCGATAGTTTTAACATCGTTCAAACACTGATTAAATAGGGTTTAAGCAGTTACCAATCATATCCGTTTTTCTTCATACTACCATATCTCATAGGGTTTCCGCTCCAACCGTTGTCGGGGCTTCCACCGTCGGGATATTCGGGGAAGTCGGGAGTAAAATTGCCTTTCTGAATATCCTTTAGCCGGGATATAGCATTGTCGTAAAGCGTCTGCCTCATTTCGCCGCCCAGCATACCGGGCAACCACTGACCGAGCCACCACAAAGCGATGCAAACCGTAAGTTGCACGAGCAGAGGGTTACGCTCAAAGTCGGATTTCGAGAAAGCCGCGTCGATGTCGTATCGTGTACGGACATATCCAGCGACCTCCTCCATAGCGGTACGTTCGGCCTGCTGCCGAATCTCCTCGGAAGACTGGCAGATGATTTCGAGGTCGGCAGGGCAGGTAACAACGCGGTAGTCATCAATAGTAAGGAACATTGCCGGAAGTGTTAGAGGGTTCTGTAAATAGCCTTAGCTTCAATGTCGGCTGCAGTAACGTCCTTTCGATACATACCCTCTCGGACGAGTTTTTTGATGTGTTGCTTGCTGACGACGACCGGGCGGCGGTTAAGGACGATAACGAGCTGCTTCTTGCCGGATATTGCGCGGCGACGGTCAGCCTCTCTGCGGCAGTGACGGAGGCGGCAGTCGAAAACGAGAGCGCGGAAATAGGATTTGAGGTTTTGAAAGAAATTCATATTGAAAATAGTTTTGATTGTTACCAAGAAGATTTAGGGGACTTTCGTTTTCCGAACGAGGGTTTGAAAGTCTGCTGGCGGGTTAGCCCCTGCAAAATGAAGATTGCGCCCTCGTCGGCATCGGGTCCGTCGTCGTGTCCTGTCATTCCTCGCTCGCAGGAAAGAGTTTGGTCGATACCTACGCGCATATCGGGGTCGTTCTTCATGCGCTCGTTGTAAAAGACGTGTCCATGCTCCCACAGCGGGGAAATAGCCTCAATTCGTTGGAACTTGTCGGGCTTCTTGCGTTTGTCGCCGAAAATCGGCAACTGATAACCACGCACGTTACCCTCTCGGATGAACTCATCGAGGAGAATCTGCTGTAGGAAATTCGCCTCGATATAATAGGAGCAAACGGCACCAGCAGCGGTAATTTTCTCGTGGAGATCATAGAACCAGCCGACCATTTCGGCTACTGAGCACTGACGGACGAAAGCGGCGAGGCAATGGAGGTCAGTTCCTGTCTTTCCCCAAAGTTTAATTGCCTTATAGTCGTTGCGGGTTGTAGATTTGAAAGAGGGGTCGCAGTAGCAGACGAGATAGTCATAACGGGCAAGTTTGAGAGGTTTGCACCACCGAATCCAATCATTACGGAAGATGCTACCCTCAGTAATCGGGTTGTTCATCATCTCTCGTTGGAACGAGATGTAGCCCATAAACGCCTCCTGCTTTCGGATTTCCTCGATAGACCATTTAGCCGCCCAGGATGGTTTTCCGTTTCGGTCAATAGCATTGACCTTGGAGACCACCACACCGTCGGAATCCATAAAGTTGGCGAGGACGGAGTTCTTGCCGATAAGGTTACCGACCATAACGAAACGCCCTCGGCCGCCGTCGAGCGTACCGAAAAGAGCCTCCTTGACCCACTTAGTCAAACGGTTTACCCGGTCGGGGTTGTTCACGAGTTCGTCGTCGTCAAGGTCATCGATAACGATATAGTCCGGGCGATATTTTTTGTAACGCAGGCCACGGGGAGACTGCCCGCGACCACGTGCGAAAAAAGCCTTACCGTCGGCAGTCACGAACTTACCGGTTTCCCACGAACCGACGACTTTCTGAACGCCGAAGTCGGAGATATATCGTTGGTTGAACTCGAACTCCGCTTGTATGTCACCGAGGAGTGTTTCCGCATTCTCCTTACTTTTACCGACGAGCACCATTAGGTGGAGTTTACGGAGGGCTTTCAGATAGAGAGGAATACCG
>JBJEKB010000127.1:0-16044 GCA_051878395.1 Muribaculaceae bacterium | reverse complement strand
TTTCAACAACCGCCGGGATGGGCTTCCGAGGCTATTTTCGAGTGGCAAAGTATTTCCACAACGGCGCCGCCATGAGGGCTTGCTTCATTTTGTCGCTCGAAATTAGGTCGATAACCTCCGATTCGTCGAGAAGTTTCACTTCCACATCTTCGGTGGTGTCGAGGTGTTGTTCCGATATTTTTTCCACGCCATCGGCAATGAAGGAGTAGGTGAGATTGTTCTGGCTTCCGGGATTGGCGCATATCACCATGTTGAGCCGCCATTCACCGTTGCCGTAGCCGGTCTCTTCAAGGAGTTCGCGGCGTGCCGCATCGATTGGCTGCTCTCCCGGCTCGGCTATTCCTGCCACGAGTTCGGTGAAAATCTCTTGGAGTCCGTGACGGTATTGCTCCACCATCACATATTTGCCGTCGCGTGTGCGAGCAATGATATTCACCCATGTGGGGTATTCGAGCACATAGTATTCATCGTGAATCACTCCGTTGGGGAGTTGAACCACATCTTTGCGCACTGTGAGCCATGGGCGGCGGTGCAGATATTCACTTGATAGGGTTTTCCACTTTTTCATAATCGGGATGTTTTAGAAATTGATTGCGCCCGAGAAGGCGAGAGTGATGAATTGGGCTTTGTCGCCCCCTTTTACCGGTGATGGAGCAAGGAGGTAACCGGTGTCGATGCGCATCGAGAATGTCTCGTTGGGCATAATGGCGAGCGACATGTCGATGTTGGTGCCTATACCGCCGGTTCCGCCGAGGGTTCCGAGCGAGGCGATTGTCGTGGTGGGGTAGCGGGAGTAGTTGAGGTGTGCTCGCGCTCCGAGGTTGAGTTGTGGCAGCAGTTGCCATGTGAAATCGGGACCTATGCCGCCTCCCCAGTTGGCGAGGCTCTTCCGGCTCGGCTGCGGAGTGGGGTCATCGGCGTTGTAGAGGTTGAAAGCGTTGATCGACACGTTGCCGCCAATGCCGAAATGTCGCGAGAGGTAGTATGCGCCGGCGATGCTTGTGCGCAGACCGCGACGGTTGCCGATTTTCACACCTCCGGTGGCGATGTCGTTGAGCGAGAATGTCGCACCCATGCTAACACCGAGATAGGAGGGGTTGCGCTCCTCATCGAGCGATGTGTCGAAAACGGTCAATCCTCGGCGCTTGAAGATGAGGTCGGAAATCAGGTATCCGAGATGAGTGGAAATCACTCCGATTGCTGCTCCGGTGAGCACATCTTCTTGCCAGTGACGGTTGTTGAGCACCCGCGCCATTGCTGTGGCTGTGGCGGCTGTGTATCCGCCGAGACTGTACCATGGGCTCACTCCGCCATATTCCTTGTGTAGCATCGTGGCGCACATAAATGCCATTGCCGAGTGTCCCGAGGGGAATGAGCGGCAGTCTGATTGGTCGGGGCGGCGGGTGTCGGTGGCACGTTTTACGCTCTCTGTCGCGCCCAGATAGATTGCCGCGGCAAAAGCGTCGGCAGTGAGCATCCTGCCCCAACTGCTTCGGCTCTCAACGCCTGCCGCCTTAAGTGCGAGCATAAGCGCTCCGGGCGTGTATTGCGCGATGTTGTCGAGCGTGGATTTGTGCGCTATCGTGTTTCCGTCGTCGATGCGGCTGTGGTAGCCGTTGTCGGCAATGTGTAGCCCCACACCGAGGGCAAGGAGTGGCACTCCGGCTATCGCTTCGCAGCCATCGCGGGTGGCAACAGCCGTGGTGTCGATGTCGCGAGCGATTGCAGCCTCGATCGCGAGGACAACGATTAGTAATATGGTGGCAAAGCGTTTGATTTGCATAGCGATTCGGTGTTATTTCTTCTTGTCATCGCGGTTGCCCCACAGTGAGAGGTGGCGCTGGAGCATTTTTGCCTCGGAGGGGTTGTTGCCGGCATTCCAGAAGGGGGTGTGCCCGAGATTCTCCGGCATAAACTCCTGGCGAACGAAGTTGCCGGGATAGTCGTGGGCATATTTGTACCCCTCGCCATATCCGAGGTCGTCCATGAGTTTGGTGGGTGCATTGCGCAGGTGTAGCGGCACCGGGGCATTGCCGGTGCGCTCCACAAAACCGAGGGCGTTGTTGATTGCCATATACGCCGAGTTGCTCTTTGGCGAGGTGGCGAGGTAAATGGCACATTCGGCGAGCGGTATTCGCCCTTCGGGCCAACCGATTTTGTTCACTGCGTCGAATGTGGCGTTGGCGAGGAGCATCGCGTTGGGATTGGCAAGTCCGATATCCTCACTTGCAAGGATTAGGAGCCTTCTGGCGATGAATTTCGGGTCTTCGCCGCCGGCAATCAGGCGCGCGAGCCAGTAAATCGCCGCATCGGGGTCGCTTCCGCGTATCGACTTGATGAATGCCGAGATTATGTCGTAGTGCATCTCGCCGTTCTTGTCAAAAGCCATCGGGTTTTCTTGCAGGCGGCTTGTTACTATCTCGTCGTTGATGATAAGCGGCTCGGTTGACTTCACCGACTGCACCAGGAGGTCGAGGATGTTGAGAAGCTTGCGAGCATCGCCGGCGGCAAACCGCAGCAGTGCCTCGGTGCTCTCGATTTTCACTTCAATGTTCTTAAACACCCGGTCGGTGGAGATGGCGCGGTGGAGCAGTTGCAGCAAGTCTTCATCTTCGAGCGGCTTGAGCACATACACCTGCGCCCTCGAAAGGAGAGGACGAATCACCTCAAACGACGGGTTCTCGGTAGTGGCACCGATAAGGGTAACAGTGCCGCGCTCCACAGCCCCGAGGAGCGAGTCTTGTTGCGACTTGTTGAATCGATGGATTTCATCGATAAATAGGATAGGGCGTCCTTTCGCAAAAATGCTTGTTGCATCGTTTTTGCAACGGTCGAGCACCTCGCGCACCTCCTTCACCCCCGACGTAACAGCCGAAAGGGTGTAGAAAGGCACATCGGTTTGGCTCGCCACAATCCTCGCGAGAGTGGTTTTCCCCACCCCCGGAGGTCCCCACAGAATGAAAGAGGACACATTCCGGCTCTCAATCATGCGGCGGATGATGGCATCTGGTCCCACAAGATGTTGCTGACCAATATAATCATCGAGCGAAGTCGGTCGCATCCGCTCGGCAAGAGGTTCATACATTCCAAAATAGTTTTCCACAAAAATACAACTTCTCCCCGAAACAATCACAACAAAAAGCCAAATAACTTCAAATTCCTATATTGAATGAAATTTTGTTTTGAAATCGTAATGAATCATAAAAGGGACGAATAATTTGCATTTTAGTGCGTTTAGGCTTAATTTTGCAACAAAATTTTAGCAAAACAGGTTTTTTGATTAAATTAATTATGAACATCACTTCCAAACATATCGTCAAACGCATAAAACAGACGAAAGTCGGTTGAGCGGGGCGTGTGTTGGTGATAAGTTTCTTGCATCATTTTTACAATATTATATATATGAGCAGCCCTCTCGAAAGTGGGGCTGCTTTTTTTATTTTATGCTTATGGACTACAATCTGTTTCTCAAAATATTGTCTATCGACTCCACATCATCGACGGAGCGCTCGCTCGCCGAGTTTGTAGCCAATGAATTTGCCACTCCAAATTGCCGTGTGGAGAAAATGGAGGTGGGCGACGGCACTCTGAATCTCCTCTTTTCGTGGGGGTCTCCGAGGCTGGTGTTCTGCACCCATCTCGACACTGTTCCGCCATATATTCCTCCCGTTTTCGATGGCGAAACCTTCCGAGGAAGAGGCACTTGCGATGCTAAAGGGCAGATTTGGTCGCTATATCAGGCTTGCCTTTCACTCGAAGCCGAAGGGTGCACCGATTTCGGGCTTCTGCTTCTTGCCGGCGAAGAAACCGGGTCGTGGGGCGCGAAGCATTTCGCTCGCAACCATCCCGGTGCGGAATATCTCCTTGTGGCAGAGCCTACCGACAACCGAATGGTAGCCGCAGCCAAAGGCACCAAGGCTTTTCAAATCGACATCTCGGGGGTGAGCTGCCACTCCGGTTATCCCGAGCGAGGTCTTTCGGCTATCGACAATTTTGTCGATTTTGTCAACTTCCTTCGCTCCATCCGTTTCCCCGAGGACTCGCTTCTCGGCGCCACAACTTGGAATATTGGCAAACTCTCGAGCGACAATCCGCAAAACATCCTCAGCGACAGGCTGTCGTTCAGGCTCTATTTCCGCACCACTTTTGCAAGCGACGAAGCTGTAACCTCGCTTATGAGCACTCTCGGCGACGGAAACGAGCCGTGGCGGCAACACATCGCGGTGAAAGCTATAGGTGGAGACACTCCGACGCGATTTTTCACGGTCGATGGCATTCATGCCACCACAGTGGCTTTCGGCAGCGATGCTCCCCACCTCACAAATTTCAAGCAGAAGATGCTTTGCGGTCCAGGCTCGATTACAGTAGCCCACACCCCCGACGAATTTGTAACCCGCGACGCCCTCGAAACTGCCACAAGGCAATATGTCGCAATTTATCACTCGATTTTTAATAACAATAAATAATTTCTCAAGACTATGATTATTATGAAATTTGGTGGCACTTCTGTTGCCGACAAAGATGCCATCAACCGCGCGATTTCAATTGTCAACAGCCGCCTCGACGAGCAACCGGTGGTTGTGGTGTCCGCGATGTCGAAAGTTACCGACGCGCTTTATCGTATTGCCGATATTGCCAAAACCCGCAACGAGGCTGCGTGCAAATCGGCTCTCAACGATTTGCGCCTCCGCCACATCGCCACAGCAAGTAGCCTCCTTGCCGACAGCGGGCACTTCCTAAACGAGGCTATCAGCGACATCAACACAATCTGTGACAACCTCGAGAAAGTTGTGTACTCGGTGTGTGCGCTGGGCGAACTTTCCTCTCGCAGCAAGGCGATTATCATCTCCCAAGGTGAAATACTCTCCTCTACAATCATTGCCCACGCCATGAACGCTTCGGGCATCGACACCACTCTGCTCGACGCTCGCAACTTTATCATCGCAAACGGCAACACACTCAATGGCGAACCGATTTTCTCCGAAATCGAGACGCTGGTGCCCAAAGAGATTGAGCGCGCGTTCAAAACATCGAAGGCGCTTATCACCCAGGGATTTATTGCCTCGACTCCAGAGGGCGAGCCTGCGGTGCTCGGTCGCGGCGGTTCCGACTATTCGGCTTCGCTCATTGGAATGGCTACGAATGCCGAGAGAATCGAAATCTGGACCGATGTCGATGGCGTGAGAAGTGCCGACCCGCGAAAAGTAGATGGCACTCATTGCCTCGAGCAGATTTCTTTCGAGGAGGCGGCAGAGATGGCTATTTTCGGAGCCAAAGTGCTCCATCCGCTTACAATTGAGCCTGCAATTCGCAAAAACATACCCATCTTTGTTCTCAACTCAATGAATCCAACCCATCCCGGCACCGCAATTCGCCCCGACGATGCTATCGCCGAGGGTGCGAAAGCCGTATCGTGGAAAGAGGAGATTCTCATGATTAACATCTTCTCAACTCGCATGATTAATGCCACCGGTTTTGTGCAGCGAGTGTTTGACGTGTTCAGTCGCAACGGCATTTCGGTTGACATCATCACCACCTCGGAGGCAAACATCTCGGTTACCGTAGCCGGAGACCAAGACACATCTGCCCTCGAGAAAGAATTGTCGCAGTTTGCAAGCGTCAACATCGACAACACGAAGTCGCAAGTGTCGGTAATCGGCAAGAATGTCGTGAACCACGGCAATCTGCTCCAGCGTGTAGTAAACTCTCTCGCAGGATTCAATGTGCACATGATTTCGCAAGGAGCGTCGAACATCAACGTGAGTTTTGTAATCGACCGTGCGGCACTCGCCGACGTGGTCAATTCCATCCACAAAAATCTGTTTTAGGCTATGAAGATTGTAATTAGCGGATACGGAAAGATGGGACACATGATTGAAAAAGTGCTCATCGACCGTGGCATCGAATACCTTGCCACCAACGACATTTCTTCTATCTCGCCCGACACTGCCGCCGAGTGTGTGTGCATCGATTTCTCCACACCCGAGGCATTCCGCGCCAACTATCCCCTCATCGCCTCGCGCTTCAAAGCCGCCGTTGTGGGCACCACCGGGTGGAACGACATCCGCGAGGAGGTTTTCGAGTGTTTCAAGCAGAATGACACCACTCTCATCTACGCCTCCAACTTTTCCCTCGGAGTTAATGTGATGTTTGCACTCGTAGAGAAGGCATCGGCGCTTCTTGCCCATGCAGGCTACGACCCATATATCGTAGAGATGCACCACAAGCACAAACTCGACGCTCCAAGCGGCACGGCAAAGTCGCTTGCCGCTATAATCGACAGCCAAACAGGCGTTGCGCCCCAAGTGCAGGCGCTGCGATGCGGCGAAGTTGCCGGAATCCACACTGTGGGATTTGAAGGCAGCGACGACCGAATCACAATCACCCACGAGGCATTCTCGCGCATGGGATTTGCCCAAGGCGCAGTAGAGGCTGCATTGAAAACTGAGAACATAACCGGAATTAAAGAATTTAAAGAAATTATCCTCTAATATGAACCGACTATTTCTATCGGGGTGTGGCACAGCATTACTCACACCTTTCAACAATAACAACGAAGTCGATTACGACGCATTCGCTCGCAGTGTGGAACGACAAGTCGATGCAGGAATCCATTTCCTCGTCCCGCTTGGCTCAACCGCCGAGACCCCGTGTCTCGATGATGACGAGCGCATCAACCTCCTTGAATGTTGCCGCGAACATGCCCATGGGCTGCCGCTCGTTGTCGGCGCAGGCACCAACTCGTTTGTCCACACCATTAAAAACATGAAATTGCTCGACGAGCATGGTGTTGACGCGTTTCTTATCGTGGTGCCCTATTACAACAAGCCCACCCAGGAAGGACTCTACCAATATTTCAAAGAGATAGCACAATCTACAAGCAAAGATATCGTGCTATACAATGTCCCCGGGCGCACCGGCGTGAATCTTGCCACCGAGACCACTCTCCGTCTTGCCGAAATCGACAATATCGTGGGTATCAAGGAAGCCTCGTCTAATTATCAGCAGATTTCCGAAATCATCTGCAATGCACCCGAAGGATTTTCGGTGCTCAGCGGCAACGACAATGAGACACTATCGCTCATCGCCTCGGGGGCGCATGGCGTTATCAGCGTCGCTTCCAACATTGCACCCGCTTTGATGGTAGAACTTGTAAACGCCATACGCAACTGCGACCTCATCACAGCGCGCAATCTCCACTTCCGCCTCATGCCTCTCTTCAAAAACTGCTTCGTAGAGAGCAACCCCATCCCGGCAAAAGCGGCAATGCACGCGCTCGGACTCATGCACAACATTCTCCGCTCGCCGCTCACTCCGGCTTCACAATCCACCTACGATTTGATGCTCGACACGCTTCGCGACCTCAATATGCTTTAATCATTAATCATTATCTTTCAAAATGACACGACAAGAAGAATTAGACCGTTTCAATTCCCTTATCGAAAGCCTTGAAAGCGGCAAAGTGAGGGTGGCAGAGAAAGTTAACGGCTCATGGATAGTAAACACATCTGTCAAGGAAACCATATTATCGGGCTTCCGTCTCGGCTCCCTCACCGACATGACCCAGGGACAATTCTCATTTTTCGACAAAGACACTATTCCTGCTCGCCGCTTCACCGCCGAAAACGGAGTGCGCATCGTCCCCGGTGGCAGCAGTGTGCGCCGCGGCGCCTATCTCGCCCCCTCTGTGATTATGATGCCACCATCCTATGTCAATATCGGCGCATTTGTCGATGAAGGCACGATGATCGACTCACATGCGCTTGTAGGCTCGTGTGCGCAGGTTGGCAAGCATGTCCACCTGTCGGCGGCTTCGCAGTTGGGCGGTGTGCTCGAGCCGATTGGCGCGCTCCCTGTCATCATCGAGGACAATGTGTTCATCGGCGGCAACTGCGGCATCTACGAGGGCACTATCGTAAAGCAAAACGCAGTGATTGCCACCGGCGTGATAATCAACGCCTCCACAGCCATCTATGATGCCACCACCGGCGACTACATTCGAGCCAATGAAAAGGGCGTGATTGTAGTCCCCGAAGGTGCAGTTGTGGTAGCCGGCAGCCGCCCTGTAACCAAAGGTCCGGGAGCCGAAGCGGGTATCCACATCTACACCCCTGTGATTGTCAAATACCGCGATGCCGGCACTTCTGCCTCCGTTACGCTCGAAAACCTCCTCAGATAGTTTGCAGTTATGGAATACAACCACCGATTCTCCCTCGATGTAGGCTCGTTTTTTCGCTCCCCCGTGCGCGAAATCTTCAAAAAAGTAGATTTAAATTCAATTTACTCTTTTGCCGGAGGCTACCCATCCGCCGAGACATTCCCAACCGAAGCCATCAAGCGCACAATAGCCACTGTGATAGACAAATATGGCAGCAAAGTGTTCCAGTATGGCGCAACCCAAGGGGTGCCGGAACTCCGCAATGCCGTTGCGTCGCGCTATGGTGTCGATGTCGAGAGGGTGCAGATTTCCTCGTCATCGCAGCAGGGAATAGACGTGTGCACTCGCATCCTCATCGACCCCGGAGATGTAATCCTCACCTCGGCGCCATCCTATCTCGGTGCCATGCAGTCGTTTCACTCCTATCGTGCCGAAATCGTCGGAGTGAGACACCAAGCCGACACCACACTTTGGCGCAACGATTTTGCCAAGGCAATCGAAGATGCCAGCGCGCGAGGCAAAAAGGTGAAGTTCCTCTACATGGTCCCCGACTTCCAGAACCCGTCGGGCGAAACGCTCACACTCGAGGAGCGACAGGTGCTCGTTTCGCTCGCAGAAGAATATGACTTCCTAATCCTTGAGGACAGCCCCTACAGGGAACTCCGCTACGAGGGCACACACATCCCCACCATCTATTCACTTGCCCCGCATCGCGTGATTTTGCTTGGCTCCTTCTCCAAAATCTTCGCCCCGGGCTTCCGTCTTGGGTGGATTATCGCGCACCCCGAAATCCTCGACAAAATCTATGTGTGCAAGCAGTCGCTCGACCTCTGCCCCCCGATACTCGACCAATATGTCGCTGCCGAATTTCTCGAGAGCGGTGAACTCGATGCCAACCTCCGCAAGACAATCGAAATCTACCGCCATAAGCGCGACCTTATGCTCTCGCTCCTCGAGGAACACATGCCCGACAGCGTCTCTTGGACCCACCCCGATGGCGGACTCTTTATTTTCCTCACCCTTCCGCCCGACATCGACACGGTGAAACTCTATGACATTGCCCTCAAGCGAGGAGTGGCATACGTTGCCGGCTCGTTCTTCTACCCCTCGGGAGAATGTCGTAACACCATGCGTCTCAACTTCTCCTTCATGGACGAAGAGAAAATCGCAGCCGGAATCCCCATCCTCGCGTCGCTGCTGCGCCCATAGCCGCGCCGCCCTGCCGCCACGGAGCCACGTTGCTGCAAAAATAACACCCTAAGTGCGCCGGAAAATGCAAATTGCGCGAAATTTGTAAATTTCACCCAATTTAACGCATTTTCCGGCGCAATGGACTTATGTCGCAAACCGCAGCCCTCTAAATAGAGATAAAAAATAGATATTTTCTTTGTAAAATTGGAAAAACTCCTTATCTTTGCATTTGAAAAATAAGCAAAATTTCAAAGGTATGATGCCCGTAAATAATCCAATTATCCAAACAAAGACCTTGAAGGAGCGCATATTAGCGATGCCTGAAGATTCGGTTTTGTTCCGTTCCGACTTTCCGGAATATCATTCGGAATTTGTCGGATGCACTCTATCAGAACTAACCAAATCGGGCGTATTGTTAAAGTTGGCTCAGGGTTTATATGTCAAACCCAGGAAGAGCAGATTTGGAATAGTTCTGCCCATTGTTGATAAAATTGTACAAGCAATAGCACTTCGAGACAAGGCTGAAATGCTGCCATCGGGTATGACAGCACTCAATGCATTGAATCTTTCTACTCAAGTTCCAATGAATTACACCTATCTTACATCCGGCAGTGAACGTATAGTAAACCTTTCAACTCAAAAGATTTATCTGAAACGTGGTGTGCCTAAGAATTTCTGTTATAGCACGAAACTTATTGGTTTGCTTGTGCAAGCACTAAGGACTCTGAAACAGGAGAACGTAGGTGATGAGGAGCTGCAGACTATCCGTATGCTGGTAGCCAAAGAACCGGACAGAGAAGCATTGAAAAAAGATGTAAGTATGATGCCGGCGTGGATGAAAAAGCTTGTAAAACCAATGATTAATAACTAATCAACAATGATAATATGAGCAAACTATGGATAAATAATGAACCGATTGACCGTTTGGCAATGCTTCAGCAGACAGAGTTAAGACATCCGGGCATTAACCAAATAGCAATAGAAAAAGATGGTGGGTAACAATAACACTTAATGCTTTATTCAAGACAGAATGCGCCGGGTCTTTGTTGTTCAAAGGTGGCACATCTCTATCGAAAGGATTCAACATCATTGAGCGTTTTTCAGAAGACATTGACATTGCTATCCATCATTCGTTCTTTGGAATTGAAAAGACGAGCAAAAGCCAGAGAGAAAAGTTGCGTCGAATGTCGAGAATCTACATCCATGATACCCTTTCGAGACAGTTGGATGAACAGTTGAAGGCGTTAGGTGTTTCCGGATATCAGATTGAAAATGTTACTCATAGTCAAGGAAAAGATGGAGAACTTCACCCTATTGACCCGGATAAGGATCCAACAGTCATACTGTTGCATTATCCATCTATTGTAGAAGAGTCCATCAGCTATATACCTCCACGTGTTAAAATTGAGATTAGCTGTCTCTCGATGGATGAGCCATCGGAATTGAGAGATATTCGTTCTCTTATTGGTGAGACTTTTGACGGAGAGGACTCTGATGCTGATTGCGAAATTAGAACAGTAGTACCCACACGTACTTTTCTCGAAAAGCTTTTTCTTTTGGCTGAGGAATTCCAAAAAGATAATCCAAGAAGTGTTCGCATGTCTCGTCATCTTTACGATATTGATAAGTTGATGAACACACAATATGGTAAGGAGGCATTGTCTGACACGGCATTATATGATTCAATAGTCGAGCATCGAAGAACATACTACGCTCTGAAATATGTCAACTACAATCTACACGCTCCTTCAACAATCAACTTCATGGTCCCTAAGAATGAGCGAGAAGCTTGGTCTCGCGATTATGCCAACATGCAACGTTTCTTTATCTATGGAAACTCACTTGATTTTGATGCGCTGATGAAGAGAATTGAGGAATTGCAGGATTGTATAAGACTGCTTAACCATAAATAATAATATATCATATACCGATGGATAAAAACGAGGTAAGATACACAAAAGTGGTTTATAAACGATTGAGCAACCCAATACGCGCAATGAACTTTGTGAAATTTGAAATGCTCATTTTAAAAATCAGCAAAATTTCAAAGGTGTAATGCCTGTAAAAAATCAAATAAACATTTCATTCGATTTAGCTTATTTCTCAACAGAAACATAATAGATATAAAAACACCCCCGACGGGTCCATCTCGGACTTGTCGGGGGTAACTTATTTATAGAGCCTTTAAGAAGATTTACTCCAGGGTTTCGAGCCATGCTTTGAGGCTTTTTTCGTTGGCGCCGTTGAGCAATTTGCCATCTTGCCACTTCACTGCAGGGTAGGCTCGCTTCAATGCCGCTACACTCTCCGAGATGCCGCTGCCGCCCGATGTGGCAAACGGGATGACGGTTTTGCCGGTCATGTCGTTGCTTTCGATGAACGTGTTGACGGCTCTCGGGGCAAGGTCCCACCAAATGGGATAGCCGAGGAAGATGCAGTCATACTGCCGGATGTCGACATCGACAGGATTTACTTCGGGGCGGGCTTCCGGGTCGTTCATCTCGACGGAACTGCGCGATTTCGGGTTGGTCCAGTCGAGGTCGGCTCTCGAATAGGGTTGTGCCGGTGAGATTTCGCAGATGTCAGCCTCTGTCACCCTCGCCAGTCGCTGAGCGACTTTTTCGGTTGTTCCTGTGGCTGAGAAATATACTACCAAAACTTTCTTCTTTTCCATATCATTTGTTGTTTTTTGTGATGAACATGCCGATGAGCACAAAATTGTCATCATAGCCAATAATGTGATTCTCAATATCTTCATAAAATCGTTTGTATTATTTTAGATTATTGTATTCTTGGTCGCTTACCGGCTCAAGCCACATAGTGGAGGCATTCTCACCTTCGATTTCGAAGGCAAGATGGGCAAACCAACTGTCGGCGACTGCTCCGTGCCAGTGCTTAACATTGGCTGGGATGTGGATTACCGTGCCGGGGAGTATCTCCTGCGCGGGTTTCCCTTCCTCTTGATACCATCCGCGCCCGGCAACGCCGATGAGCATCTGTCCGCAACCCTTTGTGGCTCGGTGGATGTGCCAGTTGTTGCGGCAGCCCGGCTCAAAAGTTACGTTGGCAATAGGAACTTGTTCGCTTGAAATGTGCGCAAGATAACTGTTACCCTTGAAATAGCGGGCATACGCGGTGTTTGGCTCGCCGATGGGGAAAATCATCTCGTTTTGGAAGCGTGCCTTGGCGTCGTCGGCAGTGGGGGCTTCCGCCCAAACCTCCTTTGCCTGACGGAATGCTGCCCATGCCTTGGGCCATCCGGCATAGAAGGCGATGTGGGTGATGATTTCAGAGATTTCTGTTCGGGTGATGCCGTTCTTCTTCGCCTCCTGCAGATGGAAGGTGAGCGACGAGTCGGTCATTCCCTGGCTGATGAGCGCGGTGAGGGTAACGAGGCTGCGGTCGCGCAGGCTGAGGAGGTCGTTGCGGCTCCACACCTCGCCAAAGAGGATGTCATCGTTGAGATGAGCAAACTCTGGGGCAAACTCACCAAGCTGTGTGCGGCCTGCCGTTTGTACTATCTTTTTCTGTGCCATAACATTAAGTGTCATTGCTATTAATAAAGTGAATAAAACTGTTATTCTCATATTTTAGTGGGTTATGAATTTTACAATGCAAAATTAGTGAGCCGGGAAGTGATGCAACTTACCTATATTTCGGAAAAAAGTACCTATTTTCCGCTTTTTATAAAGTTGAGTTTATAGAAATAGGTGTTTTTTATAAAGTAGAGTTTATAAATCTGGGGAATCTGCGATATTTTCACATTTTTTATTACAATTCATGTTTTCGCTGTGATGGATTTTGAAGTTATTGGGCGATTTTTGCTAACTTTGCGGCACTAAGTATTGTGAACGATGGACAGAAGCTTGACTTTCAGCACTTCGGGCGAACTTATCAGATTCCCAAGCGAGGCGGTGGTGCTTATCGCTGCCAACGGGAACTATTCGGTCGTTACTTTGGCGGACGGCACGGAGTATGTCCTTACTTTGCAGTTGGGGCAGATTGAGCGCAAGCTGATGGATTTTGTTACAAGTGGCGACAACCGCTTTATCCGCATCGGCAAGAGCCTTATCATCAACCGCGAATATATTGCCTATATTAATCCGGCACGGCAGAAGCTGGTCCTTTCGGATTACCGCACCTTTAAGCGCGAGGCTACAGCTTCACGCGACGCTCTGAAAGCCCTGAAAGAATATATAGAAAAGGAGGAACAACTATGAGTAGAAAGAATATCGACATTGACGACAACGAGATAAGAATTATCACGTCGGAAAGTGGAAACGGCAATTCCACTTCTCCACGCAGGCTATATTTTGTAGTTGCTTGCGCCGCTGTGGCAATTGCGGTCGTTCTGCTTGCTCTGTTTTGGGGCAGCGATGATGCTGCCGAGAGCGAGGAACTGACAGTGACGCAGGAAGCTACAGCACCCGTTGATACTGCCATAGTGGTGAAGAAAGGATATGTCGAGATTACGGATACCATCGTTGGCGATGTGCCTCTTGTGATTCTCACTCCGCGCGACGCCACGCCACAGCTTCACATCGGCATCGATGTGCTGCAAGCTCCCGATGTGGTGATGGCAGTGCAGGCAGCAGACTTTCGCAGCGACAATGGCGGCATTGTCGGAGCCTATGTGGTCGAGGGTAATCTGGTGAGCAAGGGACAGACAAAATCGGGTTTCTGCGCCATAATCGACGGCAATATCACCATAGGCGTAGCCGATGCAACGCCGTTCCTCGAAAAAGCCATTGAGTCCAACGGCTATTTCTTCCGCCAATATCCGCTTGTGGTGGGCAACCAGTTGGTGGAAAACAAGCCCAAAGGGCGCTCACTCCGCAAGGCCCTTGCCGAGTGGAACGGCATCCCGGTGGTGGTGCTGAGTCGCAGCAGGCTCACATTCCACGATTTCGCACAGACGCTTGTAGATTTGGGCGTGGCAAATGCCATCTATCTCGTAGGGTCGGAAGCTTTCGGCTTTGCCGTCGATTCCGAGGGGAACAAAACCGAATTTGGCAAGGAAGCACCGTCGTCCAAGGTGAGCACCAACTACATAATCTGGCGATAACTGCATTTCATACATCACAGACACCATTTCATACAAAGCCCGGCAATTTCTTTTGTCGGGCATAATTTTTTCTCGATATTTGCAGTGTGAAACTATGCTGATTTTCCACCTTGAGATTTTTTTGAAAGAATATGAAATAAGCATATACATCATATAAGAAAGAATGCATGTTTTAAATGAGAAAATAATTAGACTTGTTTCATTTACTTTTTTGATTATTGGTATTTTATAATGTAACAAATAATAAACATCCAAAATGAAAAAATCAATCTTCTTTATGGTGCTTCTATTTTGCACCTTAGTAGCAAATGCTACGACTTATCGCGTGAAGTATGATGTCAATAATCAAAGCACTACTTCATTTATAGTAAGGATTGAATCCCACCGCTTGACCATTGGATCGAATGCTTTCCCTCTTCGCAGAATGGGCACAATTACCAATTCCGGTCTTACATTCGACAGTTACGCTTATGGGAGCAGTGAGAATACGACCTCAATTACTATCGAGAAGGATATTTTTACCAAGTTGTCTGGATACATCATTATAATTGACAATAAACCATATATAGCCGACAAACTCAATTAACTACTCTGATTATGAATATCAAGATTGATAATAGACAGAACAAGAACAACTAATGTTATACCCTTCAAAACATGACACCTAAGAATTATAATATAAGAAATAAATATGTATTGATTGTGTTTATTTGTTTATGCATTACCATAGGCACAACCATAGGCTATCTAATTCCCGGATGCTTAAAATCATTAAACAAAGAAAATCCAATATCAATAAACCATCTATCATTTGATGAGGCTTTTGAGGAATTAGACCATACAAATCTGTTATTTTCAAATGTAGAAAGAGGTGATATTATGAATGCGAAAAGTGATATGGTTGCTGCACGCAATCTTTGCTTGATTAACCGAATTATTGTAAACTCAAACGATTGTGAAAGGCCAAACTGGTATTCAGAAAAATCTGCGTGGGAAAACTTATCCAATGAGATAGCTCAATTTATTTCAGCAAAGATGGAGGAACAATGGGAAACGGGAAAAACCGGAACAGCAGGAGCCTCTTATGTATGCGCTTGTCGATATAATTTGATGATAGTCCGAGCATTGCTGTTAGATTCTTTAACTAACAAACAAGGTTTTCTCATTTCTGAGGATCGCACCTGGTTAGATTATACATGTGTTTCTTCACAAATTCCATCTGATATCAGTATTAGTGATTTAGAAAATGAGATTGTGAATTATCTTAATGATTACATTTCGGATGGGTCTTTTGTAACATGGCGAGACCAAGATTCTCTAAATCTATGGCGTAAAACAACAACCGGTACAATTACTGCTCTTGAGAATTACTTAGACGATTATATTAAAGAAGCATCTGAAGCATTTATTACATTGTCATGCGAGAACACAGATGTGATTCTTATATGGGTGTTACAGCAAATAAGTCAAATAATTAAAATAGGAGATAACTGAAATGAAAACAAGCTTTTACTTCGTCCTTTGGATAATGATCTATCCAATTCTCGGACTATTTAACAACAGCTTCATCGACAATAATGCGTTTGTCGTTGCTTTGGTAGCCGTATGGGGATTATCCTGGCTTCTTAAT
>JBJEKB010000126.1:0-3568 GCA_051878395.1 Muribaculaceae bacterium | reverse complement strand
GAGATGATTCATATCCCCAGAATTGCGATTCGGGGCATTGCGGGAATACCACATAAGAGCGGTATTTGTCTCTAATTGTGGGGTTGAGGAACATTTGTCCGCCCCAAGTGAGTTGCTTCTCGTTGTCGTTGCCTCTCTCGCCACTGCCGTGGAGGAACACCACGAGCGGATATTTTGCGTCGGGATTGGCTTTGATGGGAGCCAATAGACGATAGGGGAGAGTGTCTTGCGCCACGATATATTCGTGGGCGGAATATTCGCTCAACTGAGCGGTTGCCATCTGCATTGAGAGCAATGCAATGAGTAAAAATAATGTACGTTTCATAGTTCAAAGTGTTTTTGTTAGGTAATGCAAATGTACGGTAATTATTGGAATAAACAAAACGCCGAGGAGAAGTGTTTGATTTTTATGGATAGTTTTTTATACAAAAAATGCGGAATTATATTTTTTTGTGTTATATTTGCGTAGTAAACATTAAATACCAATTAGAAATGAAAAGATTACTATTATTGATTATGGCGATAGCAGTAACAGTTGCTGCTTGCGATGCCAAGAAAAAGAAATCTAAAGACGAGCCAATGGACTCGGCTGCAATAGCTGCAGCCAAGGCGCAAGCCGCTATAGATTCACTCAACTTCACGATAGCCAAAGGTGCGATGGACAAACTTGAGTTTTTTGTTCTTGCCGAGCGTATCCATCCCGATTCAGGGAGTCCGATAATCACCAACGACAAGACCAACTTTATAAAGGTGTATAGTTCAAAATCGATAATACAAGTTTCGATATCAAATTACAACCATGGAGGAAACGGGCTTGGCGGACAGACCATCAAGGGCGCAATATCCAATCCTAAGTTCAAGACCGACAAGAAAGGGAACTATCGCTTGAAATATCGCATCAAGGGAGGCGGATTGTCGATAATGGTGGATATCGAGTTGCTCGCAGGGAGCAATAAAGCGATTGCGCAGGTGTTCCCGGACGATGCCGTAGGCTCATTTGAGATGCAAGGCACACTTGTTCCGCTTGGCGCAGTGGATAATGTAATAGAAGGAATGGAATAGACTAAAATAGATAAATTATGAAGAAAGTATTTATTATCATTTTCGCCTTGCTGATAGGCACAGCTGTATCGCAGGCAAAATCGAAACAACAGGAACGTGAAGACTCAATTGATTGTGTAAGAGCTATTAAAGCTGTAGAAAGAGGTTCGTTTGTCATGTTTGCCGAGCGCATTTCTATAGGCGCGTGGAACAACATTGTGGATGACGATATGAATTTCGTGGCAGTGAATCCCAAGAAATCGATGGTGCAACTTGTGCCGGTGATAGGGCACTTTGCCGGGGTGAACCTGCCCGGGACACAGTCGAACTACAAGGTAACTGCGAAGCCGTCGAAAAAGGGGGACAAAGGACCTGAGTACAACATATTCTGGTTTGTGAATGGCGCGTATATCAATGCGCAAGTGTTTGTAACGATGTATCGCGACAGCAACGACGCAATGGCGGTTATAGTTGGAGCATATAGCGGACAAGATGTTACATTATACGGAAAAGTGTTCCCGCTTGAGCTATTCCCCGAAATAGCGGGAAGTTATGATATGCGAGATTGATAGAACGCAATCGGGCAATAAATAAAAAAGGTCGCATCTGCAATAGTGCCGGTGCGACCATTTTTATCATTTATCAATTATAAATCGAGAGCATTTGGCACTTTCTCGTTGGTGAGAGCGATGTCGATAACCTCTTTCACCGTGCTCACATAGTGGAAAGTGAGACCTTTGAGATAGGTGTCTTTAATGATTTCTATATCTTTGCGGTTTTCCTTGCAAAGGATGATGTCGGTGATTCCGGCACGTTTAGCCGCGAGGATTTTCTCTTTGATTCCACCCACCGGAAGCACTTTGCCGCGAAGAGTGATTTCGCCGGTCATTGCGATGTGGTCTTTCACCTTGCGTTGAGTGAAAACCGAAGCAAGGGAAGTAGCCATAGTGATACCTGCAGAGGGACCGTCTTTGGGGATGGCACCTTCGGGCACATGGATGTGGACATTGTATTTGTCGAAGAGTTCGTAGTCAATGCCAAACAATTCGCTGTGAGATTTCAGATATTGGAAAGCGATAACCGCGCTTTCTTTCATCACATCGCCAAGATTGCCGGTGAGGGTGAGTTTCTCACCTTTCCCTTTAGAGACGGCAGACTCGATGAAAAGGATTTCGCCACCGACGGCAGTCCAGGCAAGTCCGGTAACCACACCGGCAAAATCGTTGCCTTCATATTTGTCGGATGAATACTCCTCGGGACCGAGGTATTCACGCACCTTTTCGAGCGAGATTGTCTTTTCAAACTCCTTGTCGGAAGCTTTAAGACGCGCAATGCGACGCAAAATCTTGGCAATCTTCTTGTCGAGTTCGCGCACACCCGATTCTCGAGTGTAGGATTGGATGATTTTCTTGAGCACCTTCTTTGGGAAATCGATTTCCTTGCTCTCGAAGCCATGCTCCGACAACTCTTTGGGGATGAGGTGCTTGCGAGCGATTTCCACTTTCTCTTCGAGGATGTAGCCCGACACCTCGATGATTTCCATACGATCGAGGAGCGGTTGCGGCATCGTAGCGAGCGAGTTGGCAGTTGCAATGAAAAGAATTTTCGACAAATCGTAGTCGATGTCGATATAATTATCGTGGAAATGGTTGTTCTGCTCCGGGTCGAGCACTTCGAGGAGTGCCGACGATGGGTCGCCTTTGAAGTCGGCACCGAGTTTGTCGATCTCATCGAGAACAAACACCGGGTTGGAAGTTCCCGCCTTGGTGAGCCCTTGGAGGATACGTCCCGCCATAGCGCCGATGTAAGTGCGGCGGTGCCCACGGATTTCAGCCTCATCGTGCATACCACCGAGCGACACTCTCACATACTTGCGGTTGAGGGCATCGGCAATCGACTTTCCGAGCGAAGTTTTACCCACACCCGGAGGGCCGTAGAGGCAGATGATAGGCGCTTTCATATCTTTGCGCAACTTGAGCACGGCAAGGTGCTCGATGATGCGGTCTTTGACATTCTCAAGTCCGTAATGGTCTTTATTGAGCTGGTCCTCAACCTTTTTGAGGTCGAAATTATCTTCGGTGTATTCGCCCCAGGGGAGATTGAGAAGAGTGTCGAGATAGGTGTATTGCACCGAGTAGTCGGGCGACTGAGGATGAACACGCTCCAGTTTGCGCATTTCCTTTTCGAAAGCGGCGGCAGTGGCATCGTCCCAATTTTTCTTTTCGGCGCGAGCACGCAATTCATCAAAATCCTGGTCGGTACCGGCATCTCCGAGTTCGTCTTGGATAGTGCGAATCTGCTGTTGCAAGAAATGCTCACGTTGTTGTTGCGTGAGGTCTTCTCGAGTCTTATTCTGGATTTCCGCCTTGATTTTAATGAGTTGAGCCTCTTTAGAGAGGTTGGAAGTGAGCGCCATAGCGCGTTCCTTGATGTCGATAGTCTCGAGCAAAGTAGCCTTTACTTCGGCATCAAACGGGAAGTTGGAGCAGACGAAATTAATGAGGTAAATCGGGTCCTCGATGTTCTT
>JBJEKB010000125.1:0-3571 GCA_051878395.1 Muribaculaceae bacterium | reverse complement strand
GTATTACGACTGCGAGAAAGAGGTGATGATAATCGCTTCCGATGACAACCCTCAGGAGGTGTCGGAGCAGGAAATGGTGCGGCAGTATGGCGAATTGGTGATGCAGTTCTTTGACAAATTCGTTACCGACGACACGATTGCCGAATTGGCTCCGCTGCGCTCCATCGCCGAGCGTTGCTTGCGCGGCGATGTGGTGAGCCTCAAGGAATTGTACAAATTGTCCGAGCGCCGAATCAGCCGCAAGTTGTATCCGATGCTCATCGTGTTTGTGGTGCTGCTGATTGCGCTTTTGGCGTTTCTCGACAACTATTTCAAGTCGCTTTAGCGCAGAAGCAGAGAGCTGTCGCCGTAGCTCAGGAAGCGGAAGCCGTTGTCGAGGGCGTATCGGTAGATTTTCTG
Source organism: Muribaculaceae bacterium (assembly GCA_051878395.1). Lineage (GTDB taxonomy): Bacteria > Bacteroidota > Bacteroidia > Bacteroidales > Muribaculaceae > W0P31-042. The sequence goes on along the minus strand of JBJEKB010000125.1, from coordinate 3,172 downwards.
CCAATCGCCATCTACAAATGCCGACACGAGAAGCAGCAATGTGGATTGCGGCTGGTGGAAGTTGGTGATGATGCCATCGACGATGTGGAATCGGTAACCGGGGGCGATGATGATGCGCGTGCTTCCGATGTAGCGGTCGGTGTGGTGTCTGTCGAGATAATCTACAATGTTTTGCAAGGCGCGCGAAGCGTCGATAGCGGTGTCGCATTCGTAGGGGAGCCACTGCGGCACGTTGAGTTCATCGTGAGACGCCTCGGGGTTTTGCTCGAGAATCACTCCTATATAATATAGACTCTCGAGAGTGCGCACCGAAGTAGTACCCACGGCAATCACTTTGCCGGGATGGTTGATGAGCGAGACGAGGAAGTCGCGCGACACCGAAATGAACTCGGTGTGCATGGTGTGGTCGCCGATAGTTTCGCTTTTCACCGGCTGGAATGTGCCGGCGCCGACGTGGAGGGTGAGTTCCTTGCGGATGATGCCGCGGCGGTCGATTTCCTCGAGAAGCGCGTCGGTGAAATGCAGCCCGGCGGTAGGCGCCGCCACAGAGCCTTCTACGTGGGAATACACAGTCTGGTAGTCGCTACTGTCGCTTGGCTCGGTGCTGCGGTTGAGGTATGGCGGGATGGGGATTTCGCCGATAGCATCGAGAATCGATGCGAAAGTGGCGTTGCCGTTCCAAGAGAACTCGATTTCGAAGGCATTGCCGCGGCGTCCGGTGCGAGTTGCCGAGAGTGTAATCTCTTCATCGCCAATTGAGATTGTCTGCGAGATGGATTCATCTTTCCAGCGCTTGGCATTCCCCACAAAGCAGAGCCATCGGCATCGGCTTGTGGTTTGAAACACGAGAGCGTAGTCGCTCGGTTCCAGTGGCTCGAGGCAGAACACCTCAATGAGGGCGCCGCCATTGGGCTTGCGGAAACGCAGACGGGCGTTAATCACTCGGGTGTTGTTATACACCAGCATACTGCCTTGCGGCAACAGCGCGGGTATGTCGCGAAACAGGTGCTCGCCTATCGTTCCGTGGCTGTAGGTGAGGAGTTTGCACATTTCGCGTTGTTCCAAGGGGTGCTTGGCAATTCTATCGTCGGGGAGAGGATAATTGTAATCCTCGATTCTTATTTCATCTACGTTGTTGAGCATAAAGCAAAATCGAAATATGGTTTCAAACTGCGAAATTACAACAAACCTGCAAGATAACACGCATCGGGTGTCTAATTTTTGAGAAAAACGAGTAAATTTGCAATCTGAAAAATAGAAAACAAGATAGAAATGGCAAAAATTGGCGACAAAGTGCGCTTTCTCAACGCAGTTGGAGGAGGCGTAATTTCAAGGATAGAAGGCAATATGGCTTACGTTACCGATGAAGACGGGTTCGACAATCCCGTGTTCTTGCGTGAATGTGTAGTGGTTGAGGAGAAAAAGGAGAAGCCAACGGCTTACGACCGCCCGCCGGTTGAAAATCCGCAATCCAAACTCACGCCTGCGCCTGTCGAGGCAAAGAAGGAGGAAATCCCGGTGGTGGAGACCACCCACGGCAACAAAATGAATGTCGTGCTCGCCTATGAGCCGGTGTCGCTCAAGCATATCAGTTCCACTTCGTTCTATGCCTATCTGGTGAATGATTCCAACTATTATCTCGATTTTACATATCTCACCAAGGATGAAGATGGGTGGCACACTCGCTACCACGGCGTGGTGGAGCCGAATATTCAAGTGCTGCTCGAGAAGTTTGGCTACGAACAACTCCCCGAGATGGAGCGCGTGGCAGTCCAGTTTATCGCTTACAAAGAGAAAAATGCCTTTGAACTCAAATCGCCGGTGAGTGTTGAATACAAGCTCGATGGCACGAAATTCTATAAGTTGCACTCCTTCAAAGATAACGAGTATTTCGACAATCCGGTGCTTGCGTTCACCATTGTGAAGGACGACGCTCCGTTCAAGGAGATTCCTATCGATGCCGCGGCGTTGCAAGAAGCGATGCGCGAGAAGAAATCGGCTGAAAACGAGAAGCCTCATGTGTCGCAAAAGAGCGAGAAGCGCGTGAATAAGGTTTTTGAGGTCGATTTGCACATCTCTGCGCTCGTAGATACCACTGCGGGGATGTCGAATTCGGATATGCTCCGGCTGCAACTCGATAAATTCAACGAGTCGATGAGCCGACACATCAAGCACAAAGGCGACAGCATCGTGTTTATCCACGGCAAGGGCGAGGGCGTTCTGCGAAAGGCAATTCTCGACGAATTGAAGAAGAAATATAAAAATTGCACTGCGCAAGATGCCAGCTTCAGAGAATATGGCTTCGGCGCAACGCTTGTAAAGATTCATTGATTATGATATTCTGTTTTTCGGGTACAGGCAACAGCCTTTGGGTGGCTCAAAACATTGCGGAGCAGTTGCGCGAGAAGGTGGTTATGATAGGTGATGCGTTGCGCGCCGGGGAGTGTGACTACACCCTCAAAGAAGGGGAGCGCATCGGCTTCGTGTTCCCGGTTCATTCCTGGGGACCGCCGCCGGTGGTTCTTCGGTTTATCAGCCGTCTCAAAATTTTGGGGCGGAAGCCTTCCACCTATATTTATATGGTGTGTACATGCGGCGATGATATCGGTCTCACCGCCGAAATATGGCGAAAAGCCGTTGGCGAGAGCGACAGCATGGCGGCATTCTCGGTGCAGATGCCCAACACCTATATATTATTGCCCGGATTTGACGTCGATTCCGACGATGTGGCGACGCGCAAGATGCAGGCGGCTCGCAAGCGGGTCGAGGAGATAGCGCTTAGCATTGCCGAGCGGCGTTGTACGGTCGAGACCGTTAAAGGCTCGATGCCGTGGCTCAAGTCGCGGTTGGTCTATCCGCTTTATCGCAATTTTGGCATTAATGATAAGCCATATCGGGTCGATGCCTCCAAGTGCCTGCATTGTGGTGCGTGTGCTGTGGCGTGTCCGGTGGGAAATATCGAGATGGTTGACTCCCTGCCTCGATGGAAAGGCGACTGCGCCGGATGCTTGGCGTGCATTCATCGTTGTTCGCAGCGTGCAATTGAATATGGAAAATCCACCGAGAAAAAAGGGCGCTATTCCTTCAAATTGCCGAAATAATGCCGATATTTCCCGGAAAATATGTTGTACAACATAAAGTAAACATTATTTAACATTGTCTATAAGAATCA
>JBJEKB010000124.1:0-3574 GCA_051878395.1 Muribaculaceae bacterium | reverse complement strand
GCCATTGTGCACTTGCACCGAGGAATCGAGAATCACCCGATTGCCTCGCACACTTTTCACCCTACCAATACACTCACCCATCGACTTTGGCGTGAGAAACGATGCCATCTTGAGCGATTGCGGGCGGCGATTGTTGAGGAAATAATGTGTAAAACCTCGATTGAAACTCTTGCCGAGGCTTGGAGAAAAGCTGAGAGTGCTTGTGCCATGCGAACTGCGTTCCAACTGCCCATTGCTCGCAGCGATGACCTCATCGATGGCGCGTCGATAGGCTGCCACTACGTTGCACACATAATCGGCATCCTTCAATCGTCCCTCAATTTTAAACGACGATGCGCCCGCTTTGATAAGGGCGGCGATATTTTCGCTTTGATTCATGTCGCGCAACGAGAGCATATGCTTTTGCGGCAACACCACCTTTCCGGAGCCATCAACAAGGTCGTAGGATATTCGGCACAATTGTGCGCACTCGCCTCGGTTGGCACTACGCGACTTGGTGGCGCAACTCAGAGTGCACCTGCCGCTATAGCAAACACACAAAGCGCCATGAACAAACACCTCCACGGGAATATCTATCGATGAAGCGATAGATGAAATCTCGCCGAGAGAGAGTTCGCGGGCAAGAACGAGTTGGGAGAATCCAACAGCCTCAAGGAATTTTGCCTTCTCCACCGAGCGGATGTCGCATTGAGTGCTTGCATGGAGTGGAATTGGAGGGATGTCCATTCGCAGCAACGACATGTCTTGCACAATCAAGGCATCGACACCTATATTATATAGGTCTCTCACGAGCGATTCAACTTGCTTGATTTCATTGTCGTAAATCACCGTATTCACTGTAACATACACCTTGGCATCAAAACGCCGGGCATATTCCACCACTGCAGCGATATCATCCACCGAATTTCCCGCAGCCGAGCGCGCACCGAAATGGGTAGCACCGATATACACGGCATCGGCACCGCAGTTGATAGCCGCAATAGCCACATCGCGGTTGCGGGCAGGGGCAAGAAGCTCTATTTTACGCGGAAATCCCAAAGCCATAATCACTTAATATCCCTGATATCGTAGGGGGTCTCTTGATAAACAAAATAATTGAGCCAGTTGGTGAAGAGGAGATTGGCATGTGAGCGCCAACGCACAAGCGGAGAATTGGCGGGATTGTCGTCGATATAATAATGGCGAGGCACATCGGGGTTCATCCCCTTCTCCAAATCGCGGTGATATTCAAAATCGAGGGTCCCGGGAGAATATTCCGAATGACCGGTTATGAAAAACTCACGACCACCGCGCGCCATTACCATATACACACCACATTCGTCCCCTTCCGAGATTATCGAAAGCCCGTCAACCTTCTCGATGTCGCTACGGCGCACCTCACTAAATCGGCTGTGAGGCACATAAAACAGGTCGTCAAAGCCGCGAAAAATCGGGTTTTTCTTGTCGAGCGCCGTACATGCAAACACACCCGACAGTTTTCGAGAGAGAAGGTGCTTGGGAATGCCATAATGGTGGTAAAGTCCGGCAAGGGCAGCCCAGCAGATGTATAGAGTGGAAGTAACATGCCGTTTAGCCCAGTCAAAGATTTCGGTGAGATTATCCCAATAATCCACCTCGTTGAAATCCACCTTTTCTACAGGTGCTCCGGTGATAATGAATCCATCGTAATTGTTGTGCTTTATATCTTCAAAACGCTTGTAGAACATATCGATATGCTCCTTTGGTGTGTTTTTCGACTCATGACCGTCGATATCAAGCAAATCGAGTTCGATTTGCAAAGGGCTGTTGGACAACAACCTGAGCAAATCTGTTTCGGTCATTATTTTGAGCGGCATGAGGTTGAGAATCGCAATTTTGAGCGGACGAATATCTTGGCGAGTTGCTCTTTGCTCGTCTATCACAAAAATATTCTCGCTGCGAAGCGTTTCAACAGCCGGAAGCGAAGAAGGAACTTTTACAGGCATGTAACTATACTATTTTACGTCAAACAAAGATTTAAACGCCTCATCACGACCGGCATTAATCAAGCCGGCATAATGGGCATCGGAATTAACCACAACAGGGGTTTTATATCGGCGGAGCCATTCAAAGAAACGGGCGTTGGGGAAAAAGCGGTTGAAATTGGCAAATGCCTTTGTGTTAATCTCAACAATAAGCCGGCAATCCATGATTGCTTCAAACTCCTTTTTCACGAGCGCTAAATACCACGGCTCATTCTCAATGCCGGGACAAAAATCGCCGGCATTGTGTCCGATTTTGTCGAAATGGCCGATGATATCAAAGCCGCCAGCCTCAATCATAGCCATCGACTGATGGTAGAAACTCTCAACCACAGCCCGGATATCGTTATCGAAATAGATGCCCATTTTCTTCTTGAAATTTTCAAACCGACCGTCTATATCGACATACTCCCCATCGCGATATGGGATGAAGTGCACCGAACCGATAGCGTAATCGAGATTTAGCGACTTGAAATAGGGATTGGAAGGTCCCCACTCATCGCTGATATAATCGATTTCCATCGAGGTGTAGATATTGATTCGAGTGCCATATTTCTCGCGCATACGATTGAGCTCTTCGAAATAAAGCGGCACCGACTCCTTGCTCATATTGCAAGGGGAATCGAATGGAATCGGGCTGTGTGGCGAAAAGCCGAGATGCAGAAACCCCGCCTCGACAGCCGACTCCGTGATATCGGCGATAGAGTCTCGCCCATCACAAAACTGAGTGTGGGTGTGGAAATTATACTTTGTCGTTTGTTCTGTTATCGTTTTTATGTCTATCATAATTTGCGCTCCTTCTTAATGGAATTGAGGAACCTGACAAACAAGCCACAAAACAAAATCGACACAACCGAAGCGATGACGATTGAAACAATCCATCCCAACCTGAGACCTTCGGGGGCAAAGCTGATGTATGTGGTGGTTACCATTGTCATGAACACCGCCGGAATGAGAGTAACCAAATATGGTTTGGAATGGCGAGCGAGATACACGGTGATGGTCCAGAGCGTGAACACCGAGAGGGTTTGGTTGCTCCAAGCGAAATAGCGCCACAGCACTGTAAAATCTATGTTCAAAATCACAAAGGTAACTGCAAACAATGCCACCGACACCAGCAAGCGCATGGCAATTGAATTGCTCTTGATTTTGAAAGTTTCCATAACAATGAGGCGGGCACTTCTCAAAGCGGTGTCTCCCGAAGTAATCGGTGCAAAAATCACACCAAGCATAGCGAGGAGACCGCCTGCCATTCCGAGCCACTGAGTGGAAAGGTTATAGACAATGCGAGCAGGTTTCTGAGTGCCAAGCAATTCGGCAAGACCATCGAAAGAGCCGGCAAATGCCACAGCGGCAGCCGCCCAAATCAATGCCACAATGCCCTCGGTTACCATTGCGCCGTAGAACACAGGGCGAGCATATTTCTCGTTTTTCATGCAACGTGCCATGAGTGGCGACTGGGTGGCATGAAACCCTGAGATTGCTCCGCAAGCAATCGAGATGAACATCATCGGGAATATGGGGAGTGCATCGGGATTCGGCTGACGGTTTTGAAGCCCTTCGGTAAATTCGGG
>JBJEKB010000123.1:0-3589 GCA_051878395.1 Muribaculaceae bacterium | reverse complement strand
GATATTATATTTCTGGGACAACGACAGCAGTAGCCGCGAGGAGGTAATCAACGAACTGAAAAATCTGCGCAAAACCTACCCCAAAAGCGACCGCCTGCAGATTGCCGACATTGGCTTCTACAACGATTCAAGCGATTGGAAGAAGGTGGTGAAGACCGACTCGGTGAAATGGCAGCAATTTTGGGGAATTGGCGGCAGACTCAACAGCGAGGTGAAGCGCATGGGCATCACCAAGGCACCGGCTTATCTCGTCGCCGACTCCACCGGGCGGATGCTCTATCGCGGAGAGTCGCTCGATGCCGCTTGCGCCAAAATCGACAGTATTTTAAAGCCTAAAAAACAGTAGAATTATCATGTTAGTAAAGACCTACGGTGCCGCAGTGCATGGCATCGACGCAATAATAGTTACAATTGAAGTGTCGGTTGACAGAGGGATTGGGTTTACCATCGTCGGGCTGCCCGATGCGGCTGTGCGCGAGAGCAATGAGCGCATTCGCACGGCGCTAAAGCACAACGACTACCCATTTCCGCGGCGAAACGTGGTGATTAACATGGCTCCTGCCGACATCAAGAAGGAAGGTTCGGCTTACGACCTTCCTCTCGCCATAGGGATTATGGCAGCCGACGAAAATCTGCCGTCGGAGATGCTCGACAAATATATGATAATGGGCGAACTTTCGCTCGACGGCTCGCTGCTCCCCATCCGCGGCGCGCTCCCAATGGCTATTGAGGCTCGACGCCTCGGCTACAAGGGCTTTATCCTCCCCACAGCCAATGCCTCTGAGGCTGCTGTGGTTAACAACCTCGAAGTGTATGGCGTTGACAATATCACCCAAGTGATACGCTTTTTCAAGGGGGAGGAAACGCTCACTCCCACGATGGTTAACACCCGCGAAGAATTTGCCAAAGCAAGCGAGCACTACGATTTCGACTTCTCGGAAGTGAAAGGACAGGAAAACGTGAAGCGCGCTCTCGAAGTGGCATGCGCCGGAGGGCATAATGTTATACTCATCGGCTCCCCCGGCTCTGGAAAATCGATGCTCGCCAAGCGCCTCCCCTCCATCTTGCCGCCGCTAAGTCTTCAAGAGGCTCTCGAAACCACAAAGATACACTCGGTGGCAGGCACTCTGCAACGCGGAGCCACTCTCATGACATGCCGCCCGTTCCGCTCGCCCCACCACACCATCTCCCCGGTGGCTCTCGTAGGTGGCGGCACCAACCCAACCCCCGGCGAGATTTCGCTCGCCCACAACGGCATACTTTTCCTCGACGAGCTGCCCGAATTCAACCGACAAGTGCTTGAAGTGATGCGCCAACCGCTCGAAGACCGCCGCATCACCATCAGCCGCGCCAAATACAGCATCGAATACCCCGCATCGTTCATGCTCGTGGCATCGATGAACCCATGTCCCTGCGGATACTACACCCACCCCACCAAGCGCTGCATTTGCCTGCCGGGACAGGTGCAACGCTACTTGAACAAAATCTCAGGTCCGCTCCTCGACCGCATCGACATTCAGATAGAGGTGCAGCCGGTGCAGATCGATGATATGTCATCGACCGCACCAGCCGAGAGCAGCAGCGAGATTCGCCGCCGTGTGATGGCAGCGCGCGAGGTTCAGCAAGAGCGCTTCAAGCACGACACCGGAGTGCACTGCAACGCACAGATGAACACCCGACTCATAAAGAAATATGCCATGCCCGAGGCGGCAGGACTTGCGCGCCTGAAAGATGCCATGGAACGGCTGAGCATGAGCGCACGAGCCTACGACCGCATCCTCAAAGTGGCACGCACCATCGCCGACCTCGCTGGAAGCGACACCGTGCTCGACGCCCACATCGGCGAGGCCATCGCCTACCGCAACCTCGACCGCTCCTCTTGGGGGCAGGCGTTCAGCATCCCCTAAACACCGGATTTTACAATTAACTGATATAGGAATATGGGTATTTTTGATACTTTATTTAACAAGCACAAACTCGTGAAGCGAGAGACCATCGAAGTGCCGGAATGCTTCGCCAAACTTGACAAAATTCCAAACGATGGCTATCATTGCCACTTTCCCGATGTGTCGAGTCGGATAGGTGTGGATCTTTGGCGACCGGAACTTGGCAGCTGCTGCGTCACCTTGGTGCTCGATAACCTATTGAACGAGACCAAACAGGGAAAAGGGGCCATCTATGTTATCCTTACCGAAGACAGCAATGTCGATCATTATCTAAATATCGCTCCGATCGAGATGATGAGCAGCGGTGTGAGATACAAAGGGAGTTTCCACCACCTCGAAGCCGATGTTATGGTTCTTGATATCGACACAAATTGGAGTAAGCCTTCATTGACAGTGCCCAATGACCCATATATAGGCTACGGATGGCATAAGTGCACCGATAAAGGCTTTCACAGCCTTGCTACCAAAGAGTTAGGCGGCGAATTGATGCTCAACTTTGCGGTGTGCGGCGAATTTAATTTGTCTATATATTTTTGCGAGCAGGGAAGCGACAAATTGCAACACATTTTCTCGAAAGGATTCTGTTGCAAGTAGCGCACCACCTATTACAACATTAAAAATTACAACACCATGCAGATACTCCTTGCCGATGCCAAGATTATGAACGAGGAGCCGGGAATCTCGCCATTGCCGCTCTCCAAGCCGGCTTTTGACGACACCGCCCGGCGCATTGCCGATGAGATGTCGCACCTCGACGTTGCCGAGATGGCTGCCGCACTCAAATGTAGCGGCGCGATAGCCGCACAAAACCGCTTGCGTTTCCGGCAGATGGCATGCACTCCCCGCCACGCAGCCATTCTCACATACAACGGCCACGCCTACAAGCACCTCAAGGCAGGCACACTCGATGCCGAGGCGCTGAGTTTCGCGCAGCGGCATGTGTGGATAACCGGATTTCTTTATGGCGTGCTGCGTCCGCTCGACGGTATTGTCCCCTACCGCATGGAGCAAGGCATCACGCTCGACGCCACCGGCGGGATGCCGGTGAACCGATTCTGGCGCGCTGCCGGCGATGCCACACAACTCGTGCTCGACAGCGTTGCCGCCGACGATGGCGTGCTCGTTCATCTCTCTACAGCCGAATTTGAGAGCATCTTCGACATGAAGCGGCTCTCCACCGAGACGCGATTGGTGCAGCCGATGTTCTATGTGAGCACCGGCGGACGGCTCGCGGTGCAGGCGGTGTGGGCAAAGGCGTGCCGAGGCGCTATGCTCCGCTACATTATCGACAACCGCATCGACAATCCCGCGTTCCTTGCCGGATTTGATTATGAGGGCTTCCACTTCGCTCCCGGTGCCGGCGACGACCTCCACCCATGCTTCATCAAAGAAAAATAAAAAAAATTTCACCCCCGATTTAACCTTTTGACATTTCCCGGTTCTAATAGACAAAGCAAGGATGAATGACTCTCGCAGACAACGACAATATAGTGAGATTGCTCAAGAGCAGCGACACCCGCGACAAAGGGTTCAGGCTTCTGCTCAAGGAATATGGAGACACCCTCTATTGGCACATCCGCCGTATAGTCGTGAATCATGACGATGCCGAGGACGTGATGCAGGAAACCGCAATCAACATCTAT
>JBJEKB010000122.1:0-3630 GCA_051878395.1 Muribaculaceae bacterium | reverse complement strand
TGAAGCAGAACACCCTCGCCAAAGTGTATAACACACTAAAATATATGGCTCCGCAAGTGGAGGTGGATGCCCGGGTGGCTGAAAAGGCTATTGTGCCAATCAAGCGTATGCTTGACATCAGCCGCTCTCTCGGTCTCATTAAATAAAAAGTGTATCTCATAAATTTAAAGAGGAGGTGATTGCTCACCCCCTCTTTGTGTTATTTATTCAATTACGACTTTCACAAGTCTCCTCAAATAATAACAACAGGGAAATTTAGACTAAATGATTAAGGTAATATTTTTAATTTATGCGATTTGTATTTATTACCATTGCAAAGATAGTGCAAACGAGTGGAATAAAAAAATAAAAACGCAAGTTTTTAATTTTGTATTCCCGAGTGCCGCCTGTCTTATCCAAAGATAGTGTAGCCAGTCTTATCGCAAGTTGCACAAAGTTTTTTAGTTAAAGAAAAATTTTTATAGATATTTCTATTTGAATATGCCACGTTTTGCAGTAACTTTGCACTGTTTTTGAATGTTAGATATAAAATATTGAGAAAATGAATTTGTTTGACACTATCAGCGGTGATATTAAAGCCGCTATGCTCGCTCGCGACAAAGTGCGTCTCGAAACTCTTCGCGGTGTGAAAAAAGAATTCCTCGAGGCTAAAACCGCTAAAGGTGGCGATGGTGAATTGTCGGATGACGCTGCCATGAAGATTCTCGTTAAAATGCACAAGCAACGCAAGGAAAGCGCCGCTATTTTCTCTCAGCAGAATCGTCAAGACCTTGCCGAAAACGAGCTTGCCGAGGCTGCCATAATCGAAGAATATCTCCCCAAGCAGATGTCGGAGGAAGAACTCACTGCTGCGCTCAAGGAGATTATCGCTCAAACAGGTGCTTCGTCGGCTAAAGATATGGGCAAGGTGATGGGCGTTGCTACCAAGCAACTCGCCGGAAAGGCTGAAGGCAAGGCTATCAGCGCCAAGGTGAAAGAACTTCTCGCCTAATTTTGTAATTTCTAAACACATATTATATATGTTAACATTAGCATTGATTAAAGAGAATCCCGAAGATGTCATTAAGCGTCTTGCCGTGAAACATTTCGACGGCCGTGAAATGATTGAAAAGATTCTCGAACTCGACAAGCAGCGCCGTGCTGCACAAACTCAATTCGACAACAACGCTTGCAGTCTCAAGCAACTCGCCGCTCAAATAGGCTCGCTTATGAAAGAGGGCAAAAAAGAGGAGGCTGAGAAGGTGAAAACAGAAGTTGCTAATCTTAAAAACAGCAACAAAGAGATTGAAGACAACCTAAAAGCGGCTGAAAACGAGATTACCCAGATTCTTCTTAACATCCCCAACGTGCCTTGTGCTATGGTGCCCGAAGGACGCACTGCCGAGGATAATGTTGTGGAAAAAACCGGTGGCGTGATTCCTCCTCTGGGCGAAGACGCCCTCCCTCACTGGGATCTCTGCAAGAAATACAATATCATCGACTTTGAACTCGGTGTGAAAATCACCGGCGCCGGTTTCCCTGTGTATATTGGCAAAGGTGCTCGTCTCCAACGTGCGCTCATCCAATTCTTCCTCGATGAGGCAGGCAAAGCCGGATATCTCGAAATCCAACCTCCTTATGTAGTTAATGAGGCTTCGGGTTATGGAACAGGACAACTTCCCGACAAGGAAGGGCAGATGTATCATTGCGAAGTGGATAACTTATACCTTATCCCCACTGCCGAAGTGCCTGTTACCAACATCTATCGCGACATGATTATCGAGCAAAAAGACCTCCCGAAGAAGAATTGCGCTTATTCGGCTTGTTTCCGTCGCGAAGCCGGTAGTTATGGCAAGGATGTTCGCGGTCTTAACCGTCTCCACCAATTCGACAAAGTGGAAATTGTGCGCATCGAGAAACCAGAAAACTCCTATGCCGCTCTCGAGGAGATGAAAGACCACGTTCAAGGTTTGCTCGAAAAACTCGAACTTCCCTGGCACATTCTTCGCCTCTGCGGTGGCGACATGAGCTTCACTTCGGCTATCACTTTCGACTTTGAGGTGTTCTCTGCAGCTCAAAAACGCTGGCTCGAAGTTAGTTCGGTTTCCAACTTTGAAAGCTATCAAGCCAACCGTCTCAAATGCCGTTATCGCACCGACGACAAGAAAACCGCTCTTGTCCACACCCTCAACGGCTCCGCTCTTGCTTTGCCTCGCATCATGGCTGCCCTTATCGAGAACAATCAAACTCCCGAAGGCATTAAAATTCCAAAGGCTTTGCAGAAATACACAGGTTTCGACATTATCGATTAATTTTATATTCTATACTTCTACCCAACAGGTGCCCCGCTCGGAGCACCTGTTCTTTTCTCCGCCGGGGCTTGCGGGAATGGAGGGAAATTTGTAACTTCGCATTTGATATGAGAGGGATTTTGCTCTACATATTGATTTTTCTCGGTCTTTCGGTGGCTGGATGCCGCGGCGGGAGGAGTTACGACAGCCGTCTGGCGGCTGCCGACAGCCTTGTTGCGTCGCAGCCCGATTCTGCGCTGAGGATTCTGCGCGGCGTGGGCTTCGACAGCATGTGCAGCGATGCCGACCGCGCCTATTTTGCACTGCTTCTTACACAGGCAAAGTATAAGTGCTACGAGACTATCACCTCCACCGACACCATCGATATTGCGGTGGATTATTTCTCTGACGGAAGCGATGCCGATAAGCATCTCCGCTCGCTCATCTACCGCGGAGCCTCACTCACCGACATGGGCGAGATAACCTCGGCAATGGAGGCATACAAGCAAGCCGAAGCAGCCGCATCGCCCGACGACTACGAGAACCTCGGCTACATCAACCTCCGCATGGCAAGCCTATACCAGAAAGTGTATTCCGATGGCCGTGAATACATCGACAAATACCGCAAGGCACTGCATTACTACGAGTTGAGTGGCAACAAGCACTACCAGATTGTGTGCACCTCGCGCCTCGGGACAGTTTATCGACCGGAGAAAATGGATAGTGCCTACTATTTTATAAATAAATCTATTGAATTGGCGAAATCGGAGAAAGACAGTGTGTGGTTTTTTATAAATCTTGAATCACTTGCCGGTTATTATATGATAGAAAAACAATATGATAAACAAAAAGATATTGCACTATATGTTTTTAACAAAGGAAGAAAATTTGTAGAGGACAAACAAACATACATATATATATTATCTCGTGCATACTTGAATCTTGAAATGCTTGATTCTGCTGAATATTATTTAAAGTTTGCTGATGAAAACGGACTGTTAGATGAAAATTTTGTATCGAGACTTATGACTATGAAACTTGTAGCGCTTGCTCGAAATGATTATAAAAGCGCATATAAGTATTCAGAAATGGATATGAAAATTTCCGACTCAATAACAAGTGTAATTAAGAATTCTTTGGCGGCAGTAGAGTCGAGCGTAGAGATAGAAAGGCAAAGAGTGGCGTATGAACAGTCGAAAAACAATATGATAATAATTCTCGCTGTACTCATTGTCGCAGTCTTATTGCTTTTGTTGGCATTGCTCTTATTAAAACTAAGTAAAAAGTCTGAAAGTCTGAGGCAGATGACACTTATCCAAGAACTTAAAAACGATTATGCTAAAGCAACATCCACGATTGA
>JBJEKB010000121.1:0-16366 GCA_051878395.1 Muribaculaceae bacterium | reverse complement strand
AACCGCCCATCCTCAAGTGGATTACAGCAAATGCAACAATTCCACTTTCGCCTATGCAAAATCGCCGAGCGAGGTGATTAACTACGTTTCCTGCCACGACGACCTCACCCTCGTGGACAAACTCGCCATTTCGATGAAAGGTGCTTGTGAGGAACAACGTCTCCGCGCCGACAAGTTGTCACAAACAATCGTGTTCACATCTCAAGGCACTCCATTCATATTCGCCGGCGAGGAGGTGTTCCGCAACAAGAAAGGCGTTCACAACTCCTACAAATCGCCCGACTCTATCAATGCCATCGATTGGAACCAGAAGGTGAAATATGCCGACCTCTTCAACTACTATAAATCGCTCATCTCTCTTCGCAAGGCTCACCCGGCATTCCGCATGACTTCGAGCGAGGATGTGGCTAAGCATTTGGTATTTGACAAGGTGAAAACACCGCTTCTCATCTCCTACTCGCTCAAAGACAATGCCAACGGCGACTCTTGGAAAGAAATCAAGGTGATTTTCAACGGCTCACCCGAGGCTCAAACCATCAAAATCAAAAAAGGCAACTGGACAATTGTTGCTCAAGATGGAAAAATCGACCTCGAAGGAATTGCCGCGTTCAAGGGTGGCGAAATCACAATCCCCGGCACATCGGCAACTATCCTTTACATCAAATAATCAAACCATAATATGTTACAAGGGGTTGGACAACAGTCCGCCCCTTTTTTATTGATAAATTTAATTATTTTTCACCTTATCGGATGCGCTCAAATCGATTATTATCAATAAATTTGCCAATTAATGAATCAAATAAACAGTATTATGAAAATCATAAACAACATCTTTATCTTCTGCTCTTTAGCCCTTGCGTGCAATGCGCAAAACTTCAATGTGGATAACATCTATTACAAAATGCTTGAAAACGGCACATGCCAAGTGGTAAAGGGTGAAACCGGCTATACCGGGGAGGTTGTAGTTCCCGCTACGGTTAAATATCAGGATAAAGACATCAGAGTGTCGTCAATCGACGGAGAAGCATTCAAAGGCTCGGAAATAACCATAATTGAAATCCCGGAATCGGTAGAGGAAATCGGCAAATACGCTTTCAGCGACTGCCTCCTCCTTTCGGAAGCCTACCTGCCATACACCCTCGGCAAAATCGACGAGTGCCTTTTCTCAGGCGATAAATCGTTGACCATCGTAGAAATGCCCGATTTTGCCACCTCTATCGAAAGGGAAGCATTCCGTGGATGCACCTCGCTTAAAAGTATCGCAATCCCGGGAATGATAAAGGTCATTGAGATAAACGCATTCGCCGCTTGTACGGCTCTGGAGAGCGTCACATTAGGAAATTCCCTTGAAAGCATCGGTTACTACAGTTTCGATGGCTGCACTTCGCTCAAGACATTGGATATCCCCAATTCGGTAACAGGCATTGCCGGCGGAGCGTTCAACCGATGCAGTTCGCTCACTAAAGTCGTAGTACCGGAATCGGTAAAGACAATGGGAACCGATGTGTTTGCATATTGCACCGCTCTCGAGGAAGCCGATTTGCCTTCTACGCTCCCCTACATCGCAGCAAGATTGTTCAAAGGCTGCCCTGCCCTTTCCAAGGTTACTATCGGCAATGCGGTTGAGAATATCGATGGGGATGTATTCAATGGATGCACCAATCTCACCACATTCAACTGCATGACTGCCACTCCGCCCACTTGCGGCAAGGCATTTGATGCCGCGATGCTCGAAAACTGCACTCTATTCATTCCAACCGGCTCTCTCGAAGCATACAAGGCCGCCGATTATTGGAAAGATTTCAAAAAAATCGAGGAGAAAGATTTTGCAAGTGTTGAAAGTGCCGAGCGCGACAATGTCTCCATCACCGCAAGCGGTCGCACAATCACTATCGCAGGCGCCGACACCGGAACAGTAGTGGAAATCTACTCCGCCGATGGCAGAATTGTAGCAAAAACCACATCGCACACCATCGAAATGCCGGGCAGTGGCGTGTATTTAGTAAAAGTTGATAATCAATGCATTAAAATAGCAATTTAGCCATGTAACAAGATGTCGCAAGCGCTGTTCATCATATTTCTAATCGTCTATTTCATCACCGTGATTGGTATCATCGTGGTGGTGGTGTCGGAAAACCGCAACCCGCTCAAAACTCTTGCGTGGGTAACGGTGTTGCTTTGCCTTCCGGTAGTGGGAATCGTGCTGTACATCTTTTTTGGCAGGAATCTAAAAAGCCGACAACTTATCTCGCGACGCAATAAACGCAAACTTCTAAACAAAGAGGATTTCAAGCAAATCGACATCAATTCACTCCCGCTGAGCGATGAAAGTAAGCAAGAGATTAAACTTGCCAAGTCGCTCACCGGTGCCATTTACTTTCCCGGCAACCAAATCGATATTTTCACCGATGGCGAAAGCAAATTCAAAGCGCTGCTCAACGACATCGACAACGCCACGACATTTATTAATCTCCAATACTACATCTTCGAGAATGACAAAATAGGTTGCACCATCGCAGAACACCTCATAGCCAAAGCAAAGGCTGGAGTGCATGTGAGGGTGATTTATGACCATGTGGGATGCTTCGGCGTGAAAAACAAGTTTTACAAGAAGATGCTCGATGCCGGCATCGAAATAGGTCCGTTTCTCAAAGTTACATTCCCGCAATTTGCAAGCCGCCTCAACTGGCGCAACCACCGCAAAGTGGTCATTATCGATGGGCATATAGGCTATATCGGCGGTATGAACATCGCCGACCGCTATGTGTCGGGCAACAAACTCGGTCCTTGGCGAGACACCCACCTGCGCATCTGCGGTCCCGCTGTCGGTGGCATCGAATACTCCTTTGCCATCGATTGGAACTTCATGGGACGGCAGCTGATTTCCGACCGCACTCGCAAATTCGACATCACACCGCAGCAGCCTGCCGGAGTGCAGATTGTAACAAGCGGACCGATGGGCACATGGGGAAACATCTCCTTTATTTTCCTCAAAGCGATATCAAATGCCAAGAAGTTTGTGTATCTGCAGACACCCTATTTCCTCCCCACCGAGAGCCTCCTCAAGGCGTTGCAAGCCGCAGCACTTGCCAAAGTGGATGTGAGGATTATGATACCGCGGAAATCCGACTCAAAGACGCTCACCTATGCGTCGTTCTCCTATATCAAAGAATGTCTCAAGGCGGGCATCAAGTTTTACCTTTACGATGGCGGAATGTTGCACGCCAAAACGATTATAATTGACGAAGAATTCTGCACCACAGGCAGCTCCAACTTTGACTTCCGCAGTTTTGAGCACAATTTCGAGGTGAACGCATTCATCTACAGCAAAGAGGTGAACCGCAAAATGCTTGAGCAGTTCAACAAAGACCAAGAGCAATGCACCAGGGTGATAGGCAACCACTGGCGACATCGTCCGCTGCTTCAACGAATAGCGGAATCCACAACAAGGCTTATGAGCCCTATCCTCTAATTACGGATTAGGGAGCCTACATAGCACCCAAGCCCCACCGAAGCAATCGACAGCAGGATGCTTGCAGCCATATATCCGATTGCCAAAGCATAATCGCCCGCCTGGAGCAGTTTTAACGACTGCGAGGAGAAAGTGGAAAAAGTGGTGAAACCGCCACAAAAGCCCACAGCGCAAAACAGATAGTATCCACGCGCCGACACCATTGCCATCCCTATCAGAAACGACCCAATCACATTGGCGGCGATTGTGGCACACAAGCCGCCTTGTGGCAGCGAAGCGGCGAGCAAGGTGAGTGAATAGCGGCAAATACTGCCCAAAGCGCCGCCGGCACCTACATATAAAAAATCTTTTATCATCGATATTTCTAAATTGTGGTGCAAAATTACAAAAATACACGATATTTATCGGCAATAATTTGTGCAAATCAAAAGTGTTGATTAAGTTTGCAATATAAATGGCAATAATCATGAGAAAGATATTCATAACCTTGATGATAATGGTGTCGGCTCTTGGAATGCAGGCACAAAAAGGACAAAAAACAATCGGTGTAAGCGCCGGATACAACACATACAACGAAAACTGCATAACCGGGATTTTCTTCCAATATCGGTTCTCGAAATATTTCCGTCTGGCTCCCGACTTGCAATACCAGATGAAGAACAATGGTGTGAGCGGCTACCAGTTTAACGGTAATGCCCATTTTCCCATAAAAATGGACACGCGCATCAATTTCTACCCGTTTGCCGGTGTAACCTACCAGTCGTGGCGCTCGGAATTTGAAGATACCGATGAGCCGGAGATACGCAAAAACTATTTTGGCGCGAATGTGGGCGGCGGTTTTGAATATTTCGCCACTCCTTCTTTGCGACTCGCAGCCGAAGCGAAATACTCGGTTTTGCGCCACTACTCCAACGGCTCATTCACTCTGAGCATCGGATTTGTGTTCTAACACTACTCCTCTACTTCTTCGCGCCGCAGCAGCGTGCTCACCGGGACAGTGTCGCTCGGCATGCTCTTCTTCTTCGGCTTGAGGAAATCAAAGAAACGATTGAAATCGTGCTTGAACATCACACCCACACCTTGAGTTGTGAGTGCACTCTTTATGTAATAATTCTGGTCGTTATAGTGGTTGTAAGCCTTTAGCCTGATGTTGCCGTTTTTGGTGAGCAGATACTCTATATCGAAATCGCCGATAAATGTAGAGCCATTGGCATTGAGCGACTTGTCGCGATAGCCAAGGTTACCGTTGATGAGCAGGCGATTGTTCAGCAACTGGCTCGACAGTGCCACATCCACCTCAATATCGCTGAAATCGCCCTTATTGGAGCGGAAATTAGGTGCGATGGAGAGATTTTCACTCACCTGACCGAGAATGTTGGCAAGTTGCGACGAGATTGTTGAAGAAGCCACCGATGTAAGCTCGTTGTTCTGCGACTGCGCACCGGTGTATTCGGGGGTGTAGAAGCGGCTCAAAGCAAGCAGATAGATAATCTGTCGGTTCATCATATCCTCGGTGTTGACAATACTCTTCACCTTTCTTATAGCATCCTGAGTGAGAGTGGGGAAATCGAGGTCGAATTTAACCTCCGGATTTGTCATCTTGCCTGTTACATTAAGCACGGCTTGAACCGGCACGTTGGTGCGATTCATATCCTTGTCTTGGGCGAAAGACTCATCGAGGTCGGTGAGGTTGGCATTCACAGCATATACCGCTGAAATATCGAGTACGGCATCGAGCGGATTGTCGTCGAATTGAATGGAACTACCGCTGCGAATAGTAAAGTCCTTAATGATAATATCCTGGAGAGTGAAGTTGTAATTACCTTTTTCGAGGGTGTATTTGCCATTCATTCTGATATTATCATCGGCAGAATTATAAATCAAGTGCAACGTACCGGCGCCATTTGCACGGATACGGTCTCCGGCAACAGGGTCCATCACGAGAATCATCTGCGCTTGCGTTGTTGCCTCAACATTAAGATTGAGGTTGAAGATTGTCGGAGTGGATTTATTATCATCCACTTTTGCACGCACACGACGAATTATCTCCGGGACGGTGTCCACCTCCTCCGGTTTGGCATTGCGATCGGTTATAGTGATAAAGTTGTAGTCGCTTGCAGCCTCACTGTCGGAGAGCACAAATGTGAATCGACTCGACGGCGCGGTGCTCATATTCACATCTATGTTAAGGATTCCCGGTTCCCCCTTGATAAAGGCGCTACCATTGCCATAGATTGTGCCATACCATATCGGTTCGATGGTTTCATCGGTGTCGAAACAGAGCAGTTCATTCGCTTGGGTAATCGCGAGGTCAAACTCGGCATTATGGAAATCCTCATGGCGGATGTGCCCGTTGAGTTGAGCTGTCTTGCCGTTTTTGTCGCGGATAGTAACATCTTTCAAGGCAATATCGCCGGGCAATACTATAATCGAATCGTTTGTGGTGTATTCGGTGTTGAGATAGTCTATCTTGATTTTAAAGTCTTCGGGCTTTATCCGTCCGAAGAAGTTGATGCGCTTGAAATTGCCATAAAGGGTGCCATGGCCGCTTGCAGAGCCTCCGATTTTAGAGGTGAATGCCGACATAAATGGCTGTAAGAACCTCACATCGAGATGATTGCAATCAAAATCGAGATACAGCGAGTCGGCGAGCGGGTAGATTGCACCGCGCACATACGACATCGAGCCATTGGGCTGTGATATATCGGCATTGAGCGATATTCCCTTGGTGTCGTTGAGCCATTCACTTTGGATAATCGCATCTCCGAGGAGAGCGCCGTTATATTTCATCCCGCGAACATCAAGTCCGGGTGTTTGAATAGTCGGAGTCTTGGTGAGAAGGTTGGATGCCGAGAAATCACCTGTTGCACGACCACCGAATGCCACATTGTTTATAGCGAGTGTCTCGAAGATGTAGTCCAAATCAATATCACGAAGAGCCACATTGATAGTTTCATCGGGATTATCCGACACGGTTCCATCTATTTTCACAAACTGTTTATCACACAGCACCTCAAGGTCATCTACTGCGATGCGCTTGCCTGCATACTCTATTTTTGCCGGATTTACACACCACAAAGTGTCATTGATATACACTCTCGACGGATTTACATCCACTGTTGCGGCAATGTTCGACTCCTCGTCGCGCGAAATGAGTGTTGAGAGATTCACATTTCCGGAATAGTTGTGTTCGTTGCTGATATTCCATCCGAAATTGGTGTCAATTCGGTCGTTCACGCCTGTAATATCGGCAGTTACGAGCATTAAGCCTTTTTTATTCGGCATCTTGGTGCGCGCCGAGAGCGAGCAGGCATTCTGCGCGCCATCAACGGTGAGACGCAACGACGAAGCCTCGATTACTTTCTTGTTATTCTGAACAAGGTATGGCACATCAAGGTTTGCCCAGCAACTTTGAGTGGAAGTGTTCACTGCGCCCACTAAGGTCATGCGGTCGGCAATCCTTATTGGGGATTTAAAGAGGTCGAGAATGCGGTTGTCGGGATTAATGGTGAAATCAAACATAAAATCGTTGTTCCAATCCTCGACTTGTGCCGGAGCCGCAGCAAACAAAGATGGGAATATCGTGTAGAATATGTTTTTAAACTCACCTGCGATAGTGCGTAATGTGTATTTTCCTTCGATAGTACCGTTTATCAAGTCGCTATTAAGCCTCACCACCTTCCCTTGCTCCTCATCGGCAACGGTGAGTGTGAGTGAATCGAGAAGATTTTCACTGCCCGGCAAGGAATCGAAATGGAGTCGCTCAAGGGCAATTTCACCGGTTATATTATCGGGATTATTGCCTACGAGTTTGGCAGACGCATTGAAACTGAGCACTTTGTCGGGGAATTTCTTCCAGAGGTTAATCTTGGAGAAATCCACTTTCGCAACATCAACCTCCAAATCGAGTGCGGTGTTCTCGCCTGCCAAGTCGAGAGCGCCGTCGGCTATTATCTCGACATTATCATCGCCGACAAACAATTTCCCCTCGCAGTGGTTCCGGTCGAGAGATATGTCGGCTGAAATGTCATTGTAGCGATAACCTTTATAGTCGAAATAATCCAAATCGCCGTTTAATGTGCCATCCACTTGTTTCCCGGCAAGAGCGACATCAACATTCATGGCGAGAGCCAAAGCACCGAGGTCGTTGTTTCCCAGCAAAGTTCCGAGGTTGAAATTTCCGGTTGAGAGTGCTCCGGTGAATGTATTGCTCTTACTGTTTTTGTTGAAATGAGCCGAGGCATCGATGGCAAGATTGCCAACTGCTGTCGAAACGGTTCCCACATATTTAGCCATCGTTGCCGAACCCGATGCCGAGCCATTCAGGTGTATCGCCCGGCAATTCTCAATAATTCCTGCTACTTTCTCCTTGAGCGGTGAAAAGCAATTCGCCAAATTCACTATTTCGCCACTTGTGGCGCTCACATCGAAATGAGGGAATGAATAGTGCAAATCGCTGTCGGGCAATCCCGAGATATTTCCCGCAATTGAAATTCCAAGCGAGTCGTCCTCTTTTCCCAATTTCAGCACGGGGATGTGCAAGTCGTTGAGCGAGCCTTCTACCGCAAGAGAGAACACCAGCGGTTCTTCAAATCGCGAGAACAATGAGTTGAAACAAGCGAAATCGCTCATGCCGACATAGCAATTCGGGAAGCGAAGACGGATAGGCAAGGTATTGATTTCCGATTTTAGATTTGCAAGCGAGGAATATCGCAACTCGATGTCTTCGGGGCAAATCACGCTGTTGGGGAGTTCCACCCGAAACCGGCGCAATGCCGCCAGGGTGTCATTTACAACGATATCGGCTGTGAGTTTATCGAGGCGGAAACCGCTCTTTTCACGCAGTGCGAGACGCTTGACGTTCACCTCAAAGTCGTTGTTCTTGAGTTTCGGGAAATATATATCGGCGGTGAAATTCTCCACACCGATGTGGTTAGCGTCAAAACGGTCGGATACCATCGGCTTGTCGAGCACATCGTAGGAGATCCTGCCGCGGCGAATCACGGCGTTATGTATTTTGACATCAAATTTTGTCGGTTCCTTCTTGTCATCTTTCTTAGACAACGCATCGATTATTGGCTGTATGTTCAACGGGGCGCCGATAGAGTCGCGCCATATTCTCCCGTCGATATCAATTATCTCGGCATAGGTAAACACCAATCTGCGTTTGGCAATGAGGTTGTAGATGCTCATCCCGGCACCGAGTTCGCCCACTTTGAGAATAGTGTCGCCTTTCTCGTCGGCAACCATAACATCTTCGAGCGCCACCCGATTAAATGGTTTAATTGACACTTGCCCGATGCTCACAGGCACATGAAGGAGTTTCGAGAGTTCATTCTCCCCCACTTTTCTCACACTGTCTTGCACCCCGGGCATTATCAGCAACAGATAGAACACCGAAAATAGTCCCACCGCGCTAAGCACGACAGAAACAATGATGCTTCTTAACACTCTGTATATCTGATACAAAACATTCATTACAATTCAAAAAAGCGGGCGGAGCGGTTGTTCTCACACTTTCAAACCACAAAATTAATAATTGTTATCGAATCTACCAAGACAATCCGAATGACAATATCGATTATTTGTAGATTGGGAAGCCATTGATGGAATATGAGCCCGACGGTAGCGATTGATATATCTCGGCTACGGTTGCACCGCTCATCACTTGATTACCCTCGGCGTCCATGACATCAAACAGTTGTGGAGAGTTGCCATATTCGGGATTGGCGGATATAAGTCGCATTGGCAGATATGTCGCCAACTGCTCAATCACAGCCATTACATACATCATGCCGGTTTGAGTGTGGCTGCGCTCGTCGTCGTTGTCTATCACCGAAAAGTTGTCATAGCCATTTGCACTCAAAAAGGAGGCGAGGCTCTCCATGTTGATGTATGGCACCACCTCATCGATGCGGGAATGCATGAAAACCATACTTCCGGTTTTCAACGGACACCAAGCCGAGCTCACGAGCGAGTTTTCGTCGAGCCACGCCGACATTCCCCTCATCAAATCGCTATTTCGATTGAGGAAATCGGCACTCACAAACGAAGAAATAGCCACACCGGTTTCTCTGCTTCCTCCAAATGCGTAACATATTTGCCCGGTCAATTCTCCTGAGGAGGATTCCTTTGATTCAAACCATTGAGGAAGACGCATTACAAAATCGGGAAGAAAGAAATCCTCATATTTTGCATTTGCGCCCTCGCTGCTCAAGTATCCGCCCACAATCAGCGGTATCGCAACAGGATAGAGTGAGTTTTGGGAATCTACAATTTGGTTGTAGGTTGCTTGAAGGTCATACGGACCTCCGCCAAGCATCGCAAAATCTATCCGCGGCAGCTCCTCTGCACGATATCCCTCCTCGACAAGCCTCGACACCCACATTCCGGAATGTCCGCCCTGTGAATATCCGAGATTGAGCACGACATCGCCAAATTCAAAGCCTTCGGCAGCAAGCAAACTGCGCGCGGCAATGAGCGCATCGATATTGTTGCGGGCGGTTACCCTGCCCGACAGATATGGCTGACACCGCTTGGATGTTATGCCGAACCCGATTCCATCCGATTCTACGATGAAATAATTGGATTGCTGCAAAAAGCCCTCGAAAGAGAAGATTCCAAAGACATTAGTTGGTGCTTCGCGATTGCCTGTGATGGTGTAGTGATTGAGTATCGCACACCCGGGTGCCTTATACTCCTTGTCATGAACTTGCCGCGACATGAAAATGGCGGCAGAGAGCACAATGGGTGTTTTCCCATCGACATCGGTGGTCTCGTATTTGAAGTTGTAGCGCCAAAATGTGGCTGTTTCCGTTCGGCTCACAATCGCTGCCGAAGTGGAGGCAAACCCGGCAAATGCCAGCGCCGAAAGTAGAATTGACGTTAGAAGGATGACTGTCTTTCTCATAAATAATTGTGTTGCAAAATACAAAAACATAGGGAGCAGCTTCACTCCCTATGTTGTTTATTGTTGTTATTAATTGTTAGAATCTCAAACCGATGGTCCACACGATATTGTGGTTTTTGTTGTCGAGCAATGCCGATGGCGATTCATAATCCCCGCCATAAATATCGGGCGAGAAGGCGTGATATTCCACTTCGCTCTTCTTAATCATGTAGGTGAGGTCGGTGTAAAACGATTTATAGCGATAGCCCATGCCCACCGACATCGATTGCTTGTTTTTGGGGAGCATATAACTCAATTCGGTTCCGGATGTAACAACGCCTATGCGATTGTTGAAGAGGTCTTCGTTAACCGGCGATGATGTGTAGGAATAGCCTGCGCGCACACTGAAACCGGGGGTTACACGATATTCGGCACCGACACGCACGGTGTTTGTTGCCTTGTAATAGTGCTTGATGTCGTCGGTTAGGTCGATATATTCAAAGCCGTCGTCGCTCGAAATTTTCATCGAAGTGTAATCGTTCCACTCGTAATCGACGCTCACAATTCCCTGTCCGCCAACCACAGCGGCTGCACTTGCGATAATGCGCCATGGTGTGCTCTGCTTATACCACGATTCAGCCACATATCCGTCGTCGGCTTCTCTCGAGCCGTTGTAGCCGTTGGAATAGTTGTAATTTGCCACCGAGTATCTTTCCATTTTCAATGAATGGTAGGTTGGTGTGTGGAAAGC
The DNA here is from genome assembly GCA_051878395.1 of Muribaculaceae bacterium. Taxonomy (GTDB): domain Bacteria; phylum Bacteroidota; class Bacteroidia; order Bacteroidales; family Muribaculaceae; genus W0P31-042. The sequence continues at coordinate 5,254 of JBJEKB010000121.1, read as the reverse complement.
GAGACCAAATCGCAATTCGCTGATAGGCTTAACGATAACGCCCATCTTGAAGTTGAATCCCGAGCCATAGATGCGGGTTACGTTTTCAAGTCCGGTCTGCGCGTCACCGATTGTGGTTACATAATCTTCATCGGTGAGAAATGCGTTGTTGAGGTCCTCGCCATAATAGGTGTAAGAGCGATAGTCGGTGTCAGTTATGCCGAAGCCCATACCCCAATACACCGTGTTATACAAGTTGCCACCAAAATTTATCGAATATTCATCGATGTGTCCTTCCTCTACGGTCTCGAAGGTGCCATAGCCCGATGTGCCTCTGCCAAACAAGCCGTCGAAGCCGTTTTGATTGTTGGGTGAAATCATAAAGGCGTCGTAGGCGAGGATGCTTATCCACGGAGCCTTCCCGGAATAGGGATTATAGCTGTCGGTGTACATCAAATCATCCTCGGTGTAGTTTCCGTTTGTTGTGTATGACGCAATGAGATTTGAAACCGAGGTGCCGAGCGCGAAACTGCCTGTGGTGTGGCGGTTGAACGACTTGGAGCGGTTGTAGGTGAATCCGAAGTTGAAATAGGGCAACACGTCGCTTCCGGTTTTGAATGCTCCCACATATCCCACGTTGTTCACATCAAATTTTGTCTGGCTCAACGAACCGCTACCCGATGCTTTCGAGCTTTGGAAATCGAGGTCGAGTGTGAGTGCGATGTCCGAACTGCGGTATATGCCTATACCGCCTGGATTCTGGTTTAGCACCGAGATATCGCCGCCAAGTGCACCAAATGCTCCACCCATTCCGAGGAAGCGCGCCGTTCCCCTCATGTCGGGCTCCGATATTGTCAATGCGTCGGGTGCTGCCTGCGCCATGAGCATCATGGGACAGAACAACAATGATATTATAAATGATATTTTCTTCATAACAGTAGTATTAATAAGCGTGTTGAATGATTGTTGCAAAAGTGATTATCTGCGTCCGCCGCGATGTCCGCCACCGCCGCCTCCCGAACGGCTGCCGCCACTGCTATGGCTGCCACCCGAATAGCCTCCGCTGCTGCGATATCCGCCGCGGCTGTCGTTGTTGTAGCTTGGCTGATAGTCGCGCTGTGTGTTGCTGCGACGATGGGTGTCATAGCTTCCCGAGCCGCTGTTGGAGCGAGTTCCGCCATTGTTGCTGCCCGAATTACTGCCGGGAGTGTATGAGCCGCGATGTCCCCCATTGTTTGTGTTTGTGCTTACACTTCCGCCGTTATTGCCGTTGGATGTGCCTCCGGTGCCCACACGATTGGGACGAGTGCCGCCCGATGTGCGTCCGGGAGTGTAATTTCGCTGGGTGTTTGATGTGCCTGTTCCACCGCGGTAGTATCCGCCGGTGCCTACTCGACCGCTACCTCCGCCTACACGTCCCACAGGGCGCATACCTCCGTCGTTGCGATACGGACGGTAGTTCGAGCCATGATAGGCATAATTGGGATGGTGAGGATGATAGGGTGCATAATAGTGGTGATGGTGGTAGGGTGTCCAACCGCCGTGCCATCCATAATAAGGTGAGCACCAGCTCCATGAATAATACCAGGGATTATGCCAACTGTAATAGGAGTAATACGGGCGCCAACTGTTCCAATAATAGTAGTCGCTCCAATACCATGGCGACAATGCGGTGGCAATAGCGGCTGTTGCCAATGCCGGCGCATATAGTGCGTCATAATAGGTGGGCACTGTAGTTTCCACTATAATTGTCGGGTTGTAGAACTTGCGTATTCTTGTGGTATATGCATAGTCCTCATAGAGCTCTCCTTGGTCCATAACGGCAGTGCTGTCGGTAGGCACATATTCTTCGGTGCCATAGTCGCCGCGTCGGTTATATTCATCCACATCGCGTCCATTAATTATGGTGCTGCCGGTTGTTGAATATGAATTGTCGTAATAGGAATACGAAGGAGATGCTGTCGTTGACGAAGTAGGTTTCGAAACCACTGTGGGTGTCGATGTCTTCTTGGTCGAATCATAATAGATATCATCGTAGTCTTGAGCATTGGCTACGCTTCCAAGACATCCGAGTATCAAGATTGCGATAATGTGTAACTTTCGATTCATAACTTTATTCCTTTTTGGGGTTTTAATCATTAGACTATATTTCTTTTGTAAAGTTTAATCTGAAAATGAGAATTGCAAACATCGTGCCAAACATCTGCGATTCCGCCTTTTCATTTATTTTTTGCTAAGTACGGAAAAATGCCGATATATTACAAATTTATGTCGTTAATAAAATCTAATAACGGCACTAATGGGTGTTTTTGAACAAACTATAGTACAAATTAAATAAAAATCAGGCACAAAATTCCATATCGAACAAAAAGTGCGTACCTTTGCAACATGAAGATTCAATCAGCACCGATACAAGGATACACCAATGCTTTTTGGCGTAACACCCACGAGAAAATGTTTGGAGGAGTAGAGTCTTACCACACTCCTTTCCTCCGAGTTGAACATGGCGAAGTGAGACGCAAGGATATTCGCGACATCTCACCCGACAACAACACTGTGGCGCATCTCGTGCCGCAGATTCTCGGCTCTTCGCTCGACGAAACGCGCGAAATGCTTGCCGTGGCAATGGATTTCGGCTACAAGGAGGTGGATATCAACCTCGGATGCCCCTACCCTCCCGTGGCTCGCAAGCACAAGGGGTGCGGCTTGCTCGCCGACACCGACGCGCTGAAGTCGCTCCTCGATTTTCTCGACACTATGCGCGGAAATTTGTCTTTCTCCTTTAAAATGAGATTGGGAATGGAATCTGAAGAGGAAGGGAGAGCGGCTATCAAGCTTATCGACGCTTTTGCTCCGTCGCAAATCACTATCCACGCTCGGCTTGGAAAGCAACAATACAAGGGCGAGTGCAATATCGATTCGTTTGAGCGCATTATCGACGGGATTTCAAGCAAAATTGTGTATAACGGCGACATCATCGACTGCGCGGGCATTAATGCCATCGCTGAGCGATTCAAAAATATCGACACCGTGATGATTGGGCGCGCTCTTCTCTCAAATCCGGCATTGGCGCGACAATACAACGGCGGCGCGCCGCTCAGTCCGGGCGAGTGGCTCGAATTTATCTCTTCGCTGTTTTATTACTATTCCGACACTCTCCAAGGCGATGCCCATATCCTCGCCAAAATGAAACCATACTGGGAATATGCCCCTGAATTTGTCGATAGGAAGGTGCTGAAACTGGTCAAGAAGAGTGTGTCGGTTGCAAAATACAGCGCTGCTGTTGATGCTTTTGCGGCTTCAATTCGATAGGTGTCAGAATTTGAGGTAAAAATCCCCGGTAAGGCGTGTATATTCTTCCGAATATGCGCCATCGGCGGTGTGGATAAACAGGTTATCCTCTTCAACCGCCCCGATTTCTTTCTTCCACATAGTGAGTATTCTGCGACACGGCTTCCCGGGCTTGGTATAGACATTGCAGCGCCTGCATAGATAAAGCCCGGCGACACAAGCCTCGGTTTCGAGCGCGTCGAGGCTCTCTGTCGGTGAAATCATTGCAAACACCCCGCGGTCGGCGAGCAACCGCGCCACATTTGCCATCAACATGCCAAAAGTGAGGGTTGCCGCATGGCGCGCTATCGCTCGGCTATTGTCATCGCTCATTATCCCGTTGGTGAAAAACGGAGGGTTGGACACAATCATCTCATATTTCTGCCCGACATCGAATTCTGCGATGTCGCGGCAAAACACTTTCACTCTATCGCTCCATGGCGATGCCGCTACATTCGTCTCGGCTTCTTCGGCGGCGACGCTGTCGATTTCTACTGCATCGACTGCCGCGGCAGGGAACCGCTGCGCTATCATCAATGCGATAAGTCCGGTGCCGGTGCCGATATCAAGAACACGCACCGACGCACCACCGCTCGGCGGCTCACACCATGCCCCGAGGAGCACGCCATCTGTGCCCACTTTCATTGCGCTGCGGCTGTTCGCTATGGCGAATTGCTTAAATCGGAACACTGTCTCTCTATCGGGATTTCTCATATCTGCAAATTTACTACATCCCCTCAATATTTGCAACTTCCACCCATTTTTCCGCCCTCATTTTCAATGGATTTTTATATTAATTTTAATTTCCGAGGTTTAAATTTCATCAACCGATTATTTAATTAATATTCTCTAATTAATATCTATTCATTTGTGTAAGTAAAAGTTACATCGTATCTTTGCAGCCAAATTAGCTCATCTCAGTATTAATTATATTTAATTATTTTATCACATCTATGAAAATAAACTTGTTGAATTTTTTCAAAGCCTTTGCTTTGATACTATTTACCTATGTGTTCATCAGTTGTTCAGAATCCAATGATCCACAACCCGAGCCGGAACCGGAACCGGAACCCGAGCCGGAACTTCCCAACAAGGCTTTGGCTGGTGTTTGGGCTATTAAAGCGAAACCGTATCAATGGGTTATCGACTGCGATGGCAATGTAAAAACTTTGATGATCGACCACGTGTTCACTATCTCTTCTCTCGACATCAACCGCGACAGCGTTATTGTGAAATTGGGTGAGGCTTTCAAACTCGATTATCTCCCCGAAAAGCAGACAATCACTATCACAAAAGATGACAGCACAAGCGATGTGAATGTCAAGACTTTAACCGACAGTGAATTAACATTTGAAGACGCAAGCACCGGCGACGCAACCACTCTTAAGAAGAAGGGGAATTATTGCACCGAGGCTCCCGAATCTATCGAGGGTTACTACCTATGCGCCAATCGTTTCAAGGTCCATGGTATGGCTTTTGGCATAAATGGTGTTGCTCGTCAATATTTCTACTACGATGATGTCATTGATAACCTCATCTCGGAATATGAATACAAAAAAGGGGAAGGCAACAAGGCTAAACTCACTTATCATGTGAAATATCGCATCAACCCCAACAAGGTTATCCTTTTCACAGGTAACACTAATGCAGGCATCGATATTACATTCGATTTGCAAGGCGAACTCGATTTGACTTTCTACTGCTACCGAACCGACACCGACCACTATATCGGCGAATTCGACGGCAAAGTGATTTCCCAAGTTACCAACAACCGCACAGGAGCCGTTTCAAACAGCGAAATCACAGGTCTCAAATACTTCGCTTTGGAAAGAATCGAGGAGGAGTAACCGCTCCTGATAAATAGTTCAGATTTATCACCTAAAGAGGCTGTGTCGTTCTTGACACAGCCTCATTCTCTATGCGTAAAAGACAAAGTTCGTTTAGA
>JBJEKB010000120.1:0-3631 GCA_051878395.1 Muribaculaceae bacterium | reverse complement strand
CGGTGTTGAACAGATTGTAGCCGGTACGGAAGACATTACCAACAGCGGTAATAAAGAATCATGGGCATTGCGCTCATATTTCGGACGCATCAACTATGCCTACGACAACCGCTATCTCTTTGAAGCAAATATGCGTATCGACGGAACATCGCGCTTCTCGAAAGACAATCGTTGGGGTTATTTCCCATCGTTCTCTGCCGGATGGAACTTCTCAAGTGAGAATTTCATGAAATGGGCTTCCAAGGTGATGAATCAAGGTAAGATTCGTGCATCTTGGGGTGAACTTGGTAACCAAAACGTAGGTTCCGACTTCTATCCCTATCTTACTCCTATCTCGCGCCAGGAAAAGACCTATCCTATCGGTGGTAAAAACAATGTCGGCTTTGTTCAGACAAAACTCGGAAACCAGAACATCAAATGGGAAACATTGCGCATGTTTAACATCGGTATCGATTTGAGTTTCTTCAACAACCGCTTGAACACCACATTTGAATGGTATAAGAAAAACAATATCAATGCACTTGTAAAACCGGTGTATCCGACAATCGTGGGTATTACCGGCAGCAGCAACCTCCCTTATGAAAACATGGGTGAGATTGAAAATAAAGGTTGGGAATGGTGGATTCAATGGCGCGACCGCATCGGCGAATTTACCTATAGTGCCGCATTCAACATCTCCGACTCCAAGAACAAAATCATCGACCTCGGCAAGAGCGAAGCATCGCTCGGCAACTATATTCGTCGCGAAGGGGATCCTATCGACGCATACTATGGCTACCTAACCGATGGACTTGCTCAAATCAACGACTTTGAAGGGACCAACGATGACGGCAAATATATCAATCCTAAATTCGCCACTCCGGTGGATACTAAGACAATCGTTCAACCAGGCGACATCAAATACCGCGACATCTCCGGTCCCGACGGAAAGCCTGACGGCATAATCGACGACAATGATAAAGTGGTATTCGGCGATTCCGATCCTCACTACATCTATTCGTTCAAGGGCTATGTTGAATGGCGTGGTATCGACTTCAGTTTCTACCTCCAAGGTGTGGGAAAAGCAAACGGCTATCTTAGCGACGAGGCTCGCCACTGCTTCATCAACGATTACTCAATTCCTAAAGTAGAACACCTCGACCGTTGGACACCAACCAACACCGATGCAAGTTATCCTCGCCTTTATCAAGGACAGAAACACAATCTCTTGTTCTGCGACTATTGGATGGAAGATGCCTCATACCTTCGTTTGAAGAATATCCAAGTGGGATACTCACTCCCCAAAAATCTCCTCAAACCTGTGAGGTTGTCTAAACTCCGTGTATATTTCTCTGCCGACAACTTGTTGACATTCACCAACTACTTTGGTGCCTACGACCCGGAATTGCGTACAAGTTCAGGTGACGCCTATCCACAAGTGAAGACATTTATTTTTGGTCTCCAAGCAACATTCTAAAATTTTTGAATCATGAAGTACATTAAATATATATTCGCCATTGCACTGCTCTTTTCAATGACTGCGTGCAGCGACTTTTTAGACAGATATCCCGAAGATTCGGCTACCAACGAAACATATTGGAAAACCGAAGCACAATTGAGGGCTGCAATACTTCCGTGCTACAACGCATTCGACAAAGACGTAATCTTCAACTGGAACGAAGCGTGCGCCGAGACTTGTCAGTGGGGTAACACAACCCAAGGAATTGCCCAGGTTGCCGCCGGAACATATTCCTATACAATCGGTTTCCCTGTAACCACCTACTGGAGCAACTGCTACCAGAAGATTTTCAGATGCAACAACTTCCTCGACAACTACGAGCGCGCAGAAATCGACCAAGATGTGAAAGATTCATTTGGAGGTGAAGCAAAAGCACTTCGTGCCTATGTTTATTTCCTTCTCACTACTTTCTGGGGCGATGTGCCCTGGGTTGAGCATGTAATCTCTGCCGAAGAAGCATATATTCCACGCACAAAACGCGAAGAAATAATAAAGCACATCCTCGACGACCTCGATTGGGCAGCTAAAGTGCTTCCTGCAGAACGCCGTCTCGGTGATGATGTAGGTCGTATCGACCGTTGGGGCGCCCTCGCTCTGAAAGCTCGCATCGCGCTTCAAAACGGACTTAACGAAGAAGCCGCAGCCGCAGCCAAAGAAATTATGGACAATAGCCCTTATGGCTTGATGAGCGACTATTCATTGTGCTACAAGCCCGAAGGCGACACCGAAGTGAATCCAAGCAACAACGAGGCAATTATTTTCGACCTTTATGTTTCCGACGTGAGAATGCACAACCTCCCCAACGAAACTTGCAGCCCGGTTGACTATATCCGCCTTAATGCAGCCAAATCGCTTGTTGACGCATATCTCTGCACCGATGGCAAACCGGCAAAACCCGGTCTTGAATACTACCACAGAACCGACATTGCCACAAGTCCTCTTTACCCTGCCGAAGAAGAGCACTATGCCGATTATTTCCAGAACCGCGACCCGCGAATGGCAATGACACTCTATTGCCCCGGCGATGCATGGCCCGGCGGCGATGATGGTGACGCAGAAGACCGTCGTCCTAACTCGAAATTCAACCTTCCACGTTTCCCATCACTCCAAGCCGGCATCAATGGTGCCAACAGCCGCACAGGTTTCTATTTCAAGAAATATAACGACCCCGAAATTGCAGGTAACTACAACATGGGACACGGAAATATCAACATCATCCGTTATCCAGAGGTGTTGCTTATCTACGCCGAGGCTATGCTCAACATTCAAGGGACACTCACCCAAGACCAGATAGATATCACTATCAACCGTCTTCGCGATCGTGTGGGTATGCACCGAATGATTCTCACCGAATTGAAAGAATGGAATCTCGACCTTACCACCGAGTTGCGCCGCGAGCGTCGCATCGAAATGACACTCGACGGAATGCGTACAGCCGACATCTTCCGCTGGAAAGAGGGTGAATTGAGAATGGGACGCGCCATCACAGGTCCGAGCCTTAAAGTTTGTCTCAATGACCTTGGTGCCAACCCATATCCCGATACCGGTGTGGATGAATTTGGCGACATCATATTCGAGAAATCGGTAGCAGAAGGTGGTGCACGCACATTCGACCCATCGAAGCACTATTTGTGGCCCGTTCCCTATGCCGAAAGAGTGAAGAATCCTCTCCTCGGTCAAAATCCGGGCTGGCCGGAATAATAACATACAATTCTCAAAATGAAATTTATAAATCTGATATTGATAACACTCATCTCTTTCTCGGCTTACAGCTGTAGTAAAGATTCTTCAACCCCCGACCCGGAAATTCCGGGTCAGGGCGGAGAAGAAAAGCCTGTTGACCAAAATTCAGGGACAATCGTCGTGATGAGTTACAACACTCGCCACTCCGCCCCCTATTATGGCACTTCGGGCGACACTCAAGCCAACGAACAAGGCATCGCCGATATGATAAAATCCAAATCGGCTCACATCGTTTGCCTCCAAGAGATTGACAGTTGCAATAGTAGAACCAACTATGTTGACCAAGCAAAGAAAATTGCCCAACTTGCAGGCTATCCCTACTATTCGTTTTTCAGTATCATGGACTACCGTGGTGGAAAATATGGTCTCGCCACTCTTTCCAATAAGCAA
>JBJEKB010000119.1:0-3632 GCA_051878395.1 Muribaculaceae bacterium | reverse complement strand
GTAAGCGTGTCGACTACTCCGCGCGTTCGGTTATCGTCGTTGGTCCCGAGCTCAAAATGCACGAATGTGGTATCCCCAAATATATGGCTGCCGAACTCTACAAGCCATTCATCATCCGCAAACTCATCGAGCGCGGTATCGTGAAGACTGTGAAGAGTGCCAAGAAAATCGTTGACCGCAAGGAACCGGTTGTTTGGGATATCCTCGAATATGTAATGAAAGGCCATCCGGTGCTCCTCAACCGTGCCCCGACACTTCACCGTCTCGGTATCCAGGCATTCCAGCCCAAAATGATTGAAGGCAAGGCTATCCAGTTGCACCCGCTCGCTTGTACCGCGTTCAACGCCGACTTCGACGGCGACCAGATGGCTGTTCACCTCCCACTCGGCAATGAGGCTGTTCTCGAGGCTCAAATGCTCATGCTTGGTGCTCACAACATCCTCAACCCTGCCAACGGCGCACCTATCACCGTGCCTTCGCAGGACATGGTCCTTGGTCTTTACTATATCTCCAAACTCCGCAAGGGCGACAAGGGCGAAGGCCTCGTGTTCTACGGCCAGGAAGAAGCCGAAGTTGCCTACAATGAGGGTAAGGTTACTCTCCACGCCCCCATTTCGGTAGTTGTTAAAGACCTCGACGAAAACGGCAACATCGTGGATGTGCTCAAAGAAAACACCTCGGTGGGTCGTCTCCTCGTCAACCAATATGTGCCTAACGAAATCGGCTACGTCAACGAAATCATCTCTAAAAAATCGTTGCGCGACATCATCAGCCGTGTTATCAAGGCTTGCGGTGTAACCCGTTCGGCTCAATTCCTCGACGACATCAAGAACCTCGGTTACTACATGGCGTTCAAGGGCGGCTTGTCGTTCAACCTTGGCGACATCATCGTCCCCGAGGAGAAACAAGCCCTCGTGCAAGAAGGCTACAACCAGGTGGAAGAGGTTATGGCCAACTATAGCATGGGTTTCATCACCAATACAGAGCGTTACAACCAGATTATCGATATTTGGACACACGTCAACAGCGAACTTACTTCCACTCTCATGAAGCAGCTCGCAGCCGACCAGCAAGGATTCAACTCCGTGTATATGATGCTCGACTCCGGTGCCCGTGGTTCTAAAGACCAAATTCGTCAGCTCTCCGGTATGCGTGGTCTTATGGCGAAACCGCAGAAGAGTGGTGCCGAAGGCGGTCAGATTATCGAAAACCCGATTTTGGCAAACTTCAAGGAGGGTCTTTCGGTGCTCGAGTACTTTATCTCAACCCACGGTGCTCGTAAGGGTCTTGCCGATACCGCGTTGAAGACTGCCGATGCCGGTTACCTCACCCGCCGTCTCGTCGATGTGGCTCACGATGTGATTATCACCGAAGAAGACTGCGGCACACTCCGCGGACTTGTTTGCACCGAGGTTAAGAACAACGAAGACGTTGTTGCCACTCTCGGCGAGCGCATCCTCGGTCGTGTGGCTGTATATGACGTTGTCAACCCCGTTACCGGCGAAATTATCGTTCACGCCGGCGAGGAAATCAACGAGGCAGCAGCCGACGCAATCAACAATTCGCCTATCGAATCGGTTGAAATCCGCTCGGTGCTCACCTGCGAATCCAAGAAGGGTGTTTGCGCCAAGTGCTACGGTCGCAACCTTGCTACCAACCGCATGGTACAGAAAGGCGAGGCTGTCGGCGTAATCGCCGCTCAGTCAATCGGTGAGCCCGGTACTCAGTTGACACTCCGTACATTCCACGTCGGTGGTGTGGCTTCAAATATCGCTGCCGTCAACTCTATCGTTTCTCGCTACGATGGTATCCTCGAGATTGATGAGTTGCGCACCGTTGATGCCGAAGATCATCAAGTGGTTGTAGGTCGTCTCGCCGAAATGCGAATCATCGACCCCAACACCAAGATGACTCTCACTACCGCCAACATATCCTACGGTTCAAAACTCTACAAGAAGAATGGCGACATGGTGAAGAAAGGCGACCTCATCTGCGAATGGGACCCATTCAACGCCGTTATCGTCTGCGAGGTGAAAGGTACTATCCGCTTCGCCAACGTAATCGAAGGTGTTACCTACCGCATCGAGCGTGATGAATCTACCGGTATCGGTGAAAAGATTATCACCGAGTCGAAAGACCGCACAAAAGCTCCCGAGGCTCAACTCTTCGACGATGCCGGCGAACTTATCAAGACCTACACTCTCCCTGTTGGTGCTCACCTCATGGTTGAAGAAGGCACCGAACTCAAATCGGGCGAAGTGTTTGTCAAGATTCCGCGCGCTGTCGGCGGTGCCGGCGACATCACCGGTGGTCTCCCGCGCGTTACCGAGCTCTTCGAGGCCCGCAACCCGTCAAATCCTGCTATCGTCAGCGAAATCGACGGCGAGGTTAAATTCGGTAAGCTCAAACGCGGTAACCGCGAGATTATCGTTACCAACAAACTTGGTGATGAGATGACCTACCTCGTGCCGCTCTCCAAGCAGATTCTTGTTCAGGAAAACGACTATGTCCGTGCCGGTACTCCACTCTCCGATGGTGCCGTTACCCCCACCGACATCCTCAATATCAAGGGCCCCACTGCCGTTCAAGACTATATCGTGAACGAAGTTCAGGACGTTTACCGCCTCCAGGGTGTGAAAATCAACGACAAGCACTTCGAGGTTATCGTTCGCCAGATGATGCGCAAAGTCACCATCATCGATGCCGGCGACACTCGATTCCTCCCGCAGCAAATCGTCGACAAACGCGAATTTATGGAGGAGAACGACCGCATCTGGGGCAAGAAAGTCGTTGTCGATGCAGGCGATTCAACCACTTTGACCAACGGTCAGATTATCACCGCTCGCAAGCTCCGCGATGAAAACTCTGCTCTCAAGCGCAAAGACTTGAAACTCGTTGTTGTTCGCGACGCACTTCCTGCTACCTCCGAGCAGATTCTCCAAGGTATCACTCGCGCCGCACTCCAGACTTCAAGCTTCATCTCGGCTGCATCGTTCCAGGAAACCACCAAGGTGCTCAACGAAGCTGCTATCAATGGCAAAGTCGATACACTCGAAGGTATGAAGGAGAACGTAATCTGCGGCCACTTGATTCCTGCCGGTACAGGTCTCCGTGAATACGACAAGATTATCGTCGGAAGCCGCGAAGAGTTTGACAAGGCAAGTCTCGGATACGACAACGCCGAAGTTCCCGAGGCAATCGACAAAGAATAAGGCTCTTTTGTAAACATCAGTTTATCCATAACTTAAAGGCTGCTTCGGCAGCCTTTTTTTACTGCCCGCAAGTGGAGGTCGCGCGTAGCAATCAAGACCAAGGATAAAACGGATTGCACGGAAAAAGCTTGCTGCCGCTCGCGCCGTCGGCGCATGTTTTGCGCACTGTGCGCTGTTACTGATGGCGCAGTGCAGCGTCCGCCACTCCGCTGGCGGCGGAGATGATGACCAGAGGCGAGGTGATGACTATAGGCGAGGTAATTCGCCACCCCGGAGGCGGTGGCAGGCTGTCCGCTACCGATGACTCGTGGCTCGTGTGTTGTTGAGGATGAAAATTGGGCTTGCTTGGTGCGGCGGCGCTGTCTGCAAGGGGATTCAAGGTGCGTGTGCTCCGATGGCGGAGCGGTGTGGCGGGCGCTT
>JBJEKB010000118.1:0-3654 GCA_051878395.1 Muribaculaceae bacterium | reverse complement strand
CCGAAAAATCGTGCCGGCAAAAACGATTTTTTGGCGGCATACATTGTTTTATTTGATAAGTTGTTGTAACTTTGCATTCTAACTTTAAATATTCCACAGATGACAAATCGACTTAAATGCACATTTATCTCCGCAATGGTTTTGCTTGTCGCTCTATCGGCAAGCGCCGACATTCCGGTGGGCTACTATAACGCTATCGACGGCAAGACAACCGAGGAACTCAAATCGGCTATCCAGAGTGTGATTAGAAACCACACCCAACTCACATACAACTCCCTTTGGGGGCATTTCCGCGACACCGACATGTATCCCGGCGGCGTGTATTATTGGGATATGTATTCCGACACTAAGCGCACAAGCACCGGTGGCATGAACCGCGAGCATAGTTTCCCGAAAAGTTGGTGGGGTGGAACGCAAAACGAGGCTTACACCGACATCAACCACCTCTTTCCCTCCGATGCCGATGCCAATATGAAGAAAAGCAACTATCCCCTCGGAATTGTGAACCCCGCCTACATCACATTTGACAACGGTGTGTCGAAGGTGGGCAATCCGCTCGCCGGCTACGGCGGTGGCTCCTCGGTGGTGTTTGAGCCGGACGATCGCTACAAAGGCGACTTCGCCCGCACCTATTTCTATATGGTAACCATGTATCAAGACTACACTTGGAAGACCAATTACGCCTGGATGCTCCAGCAAGACCTTTACCCCACGCTCAAGCCGTGGGCTTACAATATGCTCCTCGAATGGAGCCGCAACGACCCTGTGTCGCAGAAGGAAATCGACCGCAACGAGGCTGTGTATAGGATTCAGAAAAACCGCAACCCGTTTATCGACTTCCCCGGGCTCGAGGAATACATCTGGGGCAACAAGAAGGGGAAACCTTTCAACGCCAATATCGGCGAAGAAACCGGCGACCCGGTGCTCGTAACACCCGCCAATGGCGACGTTTTCGACTTCGACAAGGTGGTAGTGGGACAGACTGCACGCTTGAAAATCAACATCGCCGGGCAGTTTCTCACCAAGAGCCTCTCGGTGCTCATCTATGGCACCGACGCCAAACTTTTCACCATCTCGGGCAGCAGTTCGGGGCAAAGCGCAAGCATCAATTCGTCGCTTATCAATGCTGCCGGCGGCTACCTCATGGAGGTGCTCTACACCCCCACCGCTCTTGGGCAAAACAACGCCTCGATAACATTCTACGATGGCGGACTCCCTGCGTCGGCAGTGGTGCAACTCAAAGCCGAGGCTGTGCCGGAGCCTGTCCTCACAGCACCCATCGCTCTCGAGGCAAGCAACATCGAGGGCACTAACTATCAAGCCAACTGGCAGGTGCCCGATGGCGAGGAAATCGACTACTACATCGTTACCCGCACAATTTTCCGCAACGGCAGCAAATTCACCGCCGAATATATCGCCGAGGAGAATTTCTATCAATTCGACGACCTCGAGGCAGGCACAACGCAGTCCTACAGCGTTCAATCGGTGCGCTTAGGCTTCCGTTCGCCGATGTCCAACACCATCAACGTGGCTCCCGGAGGAGTTGAAGGCACAATGCACGAAGTGGGGCTTGCCGTAACCGCCATGAACGGTGCGCTCAAGTTCTCATGCCCCGAGTCGCACACCGGCATCGAGGTGATAAACCTCGCCGGACAAGTGGTGATGCGCGTGCCGCAAGTCGATGACGGCGCGGTGGTGGAAGTGCCTTCTGGCATGTACTACGTGCGCAGCCGCCAGACCCGCACTCCAATTCCGGTGATTGTGCGATAGCAACCGCAAACAGCATAGTGCATCACAGCTCGCATGGCGGTGATGCACTTTTTTATTTCTCTTCAATAATCTGCAAATTCCACGCTTATAAATATTTAGAGTTTTAATCGGATAAGCATATCAAATTTTATTATTTTTACGAAAGATGGATAAGATGAACAGTGTAAAAAATGTGCCTTTTTATTCAAGACTATTTAATTGGATTAAAAGACGATTGTCAATAAATAAAGGAAATGAATTCTCTAACGACCCGACACGACAGTCGGATAAATGCCCTCAATGCGGTAATGATATTGAACTACTGCTTGCTGCAATGGAATTTGGCGATCCTACCGTATATAAATGTGCCCATTGCAAATGTACAATTATTTCTCCGGGAACAAGCTTTATAACCAGATCCGGCAAGTTGCTGCCATCTTGGAGTAGAAGAGAGAATATAATAAGCGCCAAAAATGGAGAAATCAAATTTGTTGGTAAAATAAACCATACCGAAGGTAGAGATTACACAATCAGTTATCCGCTTAATTCATTTAGAGCCAGTCGAAAATTCTTGAACGCACCGGGAATGAGTGGTGATGACGTGGAGACTGTTGAATATACCTTAAAACCATTAATTACGGGCTTGTTCTGCATTTCTGAAATTATAAACCTGAATGGTAAACCTGATGAATGTCATAGACACTTTATTTTGGTAGAATAACCTATTTGCTATCTAACCCCGGGAAGTAACCATCTCTTTGTGCATTCTCAAGGTCGTTTGCTATATTTTTTTGTGATATTTTTAAGAAAATTGCGAATTTGCTTTGAATTCGCTCTTTGAAGTGTTATCTTTGCAATACAAAAGAGATACAAACCGATAAATTTCCAAACCTATGGCTATTTTCCTCCAGGATGGCAAATACCGCATCGAGAAATCGCTCGGACAGGGCGGTTTTGGCATTACATACCTCGCCACGCAGGTGAATCTCAACCGCCAAGTGGCGATAAAAGAGTTTTATCCCAAAGATTTTTGCGATACATCGCAAGTGCGCCTCACCCCGAAGCCGGGCGACGAGGAGTTGGTGGCTCGATTTAAACGCAAATTCATCTCCGAGGCTCGTAATGTGGCAAAACTCGACCATCCCAACATCGTGAAAATCTACGATGTGTTTGAGGAAAACAGCACCGCCTATTTTGTGATGGAATATGTCGAAGGGGAGTCGCTCGATGCTATGTCAAAGCGCGGGGCGATGAGCGAGGCGGACGCGCTGCACTATATCATCCCGATTGCCCGCGCACTCGAATATGTCCACAGCGAGAATATGACCCACCTCGATGTGAAGCCCGCCAACATTATGGTGCGCCGCAAGAACAACACCCCGGTTCTCATCGATTTCGGTTTGGCAAAGCAGTACGACCGCACCACTGGTGGCGAGACATCCACCTCGTTTGTCGGTCTAAGTCCGGGTTACGCTCCCATTGAGCAGTACAATCAAGGTGGCGTGAACACCTTCTCGCCCCAAATCGACGTGTATGCCCTCGGCGCAACCCTCTATCGCCTCGTAACCGGCACCACCCCGCCGGAACCAGCCATGCGTGAAAGTCAAGATATAAAAATTGCTGCGCAAATTAGTGCCGGTACGCGCAACGCAATCCAGCATACCATGCGGGTGTTCAAAAATGACCGAACTCCCTCGATGACGGCATTCCTCGCCGAATTGTCCGCAACCCCAACACCAATGCCGCATCCGCAACCAACACCAACGCCAAAGTTTAAGTTTCCGAAAATCGGTATGATAGCCCTTGCAATACTTGCCGTGGTGGTGATTGGAATATTAGCTTTCAATAAATGCTCCAACAAACCAACCCCCGAGCCTGAACCTGTGCCCATCGACAGCACAACTG
>JBJEKB010000117.1:0-3664 GCA_051878395.1 Muribaculaceae bacterium | reverse complement strand
TTTCTCTAAAAAAATCTTAAAATAGCGAGCCGCAGCGAAAAGCCGAAAAATGGAAATTTTAAGGGTTAACGATGTGTTTTTCAGATTTTTACATTGAAATTAACAAAAGTAACAATCTTTATTTTCCTTAAAAACATATTTTATAACATGTTTTTTTGTTTGGTCATATAAAAAACAATGGTGATATTTGCACCGTAAACCTAAAACAATCTTTTTTACCTTAAAAAGTTATACCTGCTTGAAGACCATAAAAAAGGGACTACAAATGTAGCCTCTTTTTTATAATTTATCACATTTTAAAGGAAAGAATGTTTTAGGAAGGCTCAAAAAATTTGCTTCTTGGAGGGAGAATCAGTATATTTGCAGTGAATAATAGCTATGATATGAACGAGGAGTTGAAAAAATATGTGATAATCGTTGCCGGAGGTTCCGGTACACGCTTCGGCTCACAACTACCCAAACAGTTTTTGCCGCTCGCAGGAACGCCGGTGCTCATGCACGCCATCAAAAAATTTACCACCGCAATTCCCGGCATCGAGGTGATTGTGGTGCTGCCGCAATCGCAGCAAGAGTTCTGGCGCTCGCTTTGCGCCGAGAATCGCTTTGCGACACCCCACCGGGTTGTGGCTGGTGGCGACTCGCGCTACGCATCGGTTAAAAACGGACTTGATTCTATCGACGGCGACAACGCCCTTGTGGCGGTGCACGACGGAGTGCGCCCGCTGGTGAGCGAGCGCGTGATTCGCGACTCGTTTGCCACCGCAGCAGCCGCCGGGAGCGCGATACCGGTGGTGGAGGTTACCGACTCGGTGAGGCAGATAACCGCCGACGGCTCCTCTATGGCTCTCGACCGCGCATCGCTTCGCGCCGTGCAAACTCCCCAGACTTTCTCTTTAGCGCTCCTTCGCGAGGCTTATTCGGGCGGATACTCCCCGCTTTTCACCGACGATGCCTCGGTGGTGGAGGCGGCAGGGCACAAAGTGTCGCTATTCGATGGCGACACCACCAATATCAAGATAACCCGTCCTGCCGACCTCGCCATTGCGGAACTCATTATTAATAAAAAAGATGAATAATCTCACTCGAATAGATATAAAATTCCTCCATGGAGTGGGTCCGAAGCGCGCCGATATTCTCGAAAAAGAGCTCGGTATTCGCTCCTATTACGACCTGCTCTACTATTTTCCGTTTCGGTATGTCGATCGCTCCACAATCTACAATATCGGCGACATTGTAGCCTCGAGCGATATGCCATACCTGCAGATTCGCGGACGCATCATCTCCTACTCCACCCACGGCGAGGGGATGCGCAAGCGCCTCACCGCGGCTTTCAGCGACGGGACAGGAATAGCCGAACTGGTGTGGTTTAACAACACTCGCCGCGTTGTGGAGATGTATCCCCCGGGGGTGGAATTTGTGGTATTCGGCAAACCCACAATATTCAACAACAGATTGAGCTTTGCCCATCCCGAGATGGAAAAGGCGGGACCCGCCACCCGGGCGAAAGGTTTTGAGGGGGTGTATAACGTAACGGAGAAGATGCGCAACCACTACATGGTGTCGCGCAACATCTGCCAACTTGTAGATACTCTGCTCGCCAACATCCGCAGCATTACCGAGACTCTTCCGGCGGACATCATCGCCGCCAATCACCTCATGGGGCTGCACGAAGCACTCGTCAACATCCATCGCCCTACCTCGCTCGACGCGCTCAACCGCGCCAAATTCCGCCTGAAATTTGAGGAGCTTTTCTTCCTGCAACTCAACATATTGCGCTACACACGAATGCGCAACGCCAAAATCGCCGGCTTCCGCTTCACCACCGTGGGCGAGAAGTTCAACGATTTCTACTTCAACCACCTCCCCTTCCCTCTCACCGATGCCCAGAAACGCGTCATCAAGGAGATTCGCCAAGGGATGAACACCGGCACACAGATGAACCGCCTGTTGCAGGGCGATGTGGGTAGCGGAAAAACCCTCGTGGCATTCATGATTATGCTCATAGCCTGCGGCAACGGTTTCCAAAGCTGCATAATGGCTCCCACCGAAATCCTCGCCACCCAGCACTACGAAACCATCAGCGCTATGGCTGAGAAAATAGGTGTGCGCGTGAGGCTGCTCACCGGCAGCACTCGCAAGGCTGCCCGCGACGAGATTCACCCCATGCTTCTCGACGGCTCGCTTGACATCCTCATCGGCACTCACGCCGTGATTGAGGACAACGTGAAATTTGCCAACCTCGGGCTGGTGGTCATCGACGAGCAGCACCGCTTCGGCGTGGCGCAACGCGCAAAACTGTGGAAGAAGAACACCACCCCGCCACATGTGCTCGTGATGACAGCGACACCGATTCCGCGCACCCTCGCCATGACCGTGTATGGCGACCTCGATGTGTCGGTAATCGACCAGCTCCCTCCGGGACGCAAGCCGGTTACCACCCTGCTCCGCTACGACAACCACCGCGAGGCGGTGAATCGCTTCATCGGGGAGCAGATGCAACTGGGGCGCCAGGTGTATATCGTGTATCCGCTCATCCACGAGAGCGAGAAAACAGACTTGAAGAATCTCGAAGAAGGCTACGAATACATTTGCGACACTTTCCGCTCGCGCAAAGTGTGCTTCGTTCACGGCAAGATGAAACCAGCCGAGAAGGAATACCAAATGAAACTTTTCGCCACCGGCGAGGCTCAAATTATGGTGGCTACCACCGTAATAGAGGTGGGTGTGAATGTGCCCAACGCCTCGGTGATGGTGATTGAAAACGCCGAGCGATTTGGCTTGGCGCAACTCCACCAGTTGCGCGGCCGTGTGGGGCGAGGTGCCGACAAATCGTATTGCATCCTCATGTCTCAGCCCAAAATATCCAAAGAAACTCGCCAGCGCCTCGAACTCATGACCGAAACCTCCGACGGATTTCTCATAGCCGAAGCCGACATGAAATGGCGCGGACCGGGCGACCTCGAGGGCACGCAGCAGAGCGGAATTGCCTTCGACCTCAAAATCTCCAACCTCGCCACCGACGGGCAGATTATCCAACTGGCTCGCGACACCGCCTCCGCCCTCTTAGAGAAAGACCCCGAACTCGCTTCGCCGGAGAACAGCCGACTCATCCGCCACCTCCACTTCCTGTTCGACAAAACAGTGAACTGGAGCCTCATAAGTTGACCACCGATGGCGTGTTTGGTAAATCTACACAAACAAAAAATCTTACTTGGCTATGTTGATGAGCTTGCATCCTAAAGCCGTTTCAATCTTAGCTATGGTCTGCATGGTGAAGTTGTGTCTGCCGGTCAACCATTTGGATATTTCCGACTCCCTCTTGTGTAGTTTCCGGGCAAAATCCTTCTGGGTGAGGTTCTTTGCCTTTAGAACTTCACTGATGCGCTCCGCTATCCCGAACGTAAGTTCAAACTCGGCTTTCTGTTCTTCCGGTATAGCAGCAAGGCACTGCCTGAGCAAAACATTCTGTATCATAGTGGACTTTATAAATTGCTCACGTCTTAACTGCTTGTACTCCATAGTGGCTCGTCCTGCCAGTTGCCGGCGGGGAAGCCCATAGCGACCACATCGACACTTGGGTATCTTGCAAGCAAAGACTTGAACCTCGTAACAAAGGTGTTGTTAGGATTGATAGTCTGCAAAAAATAAAGGATTATCGACAAAA
>JBJEKB010000116.1:0-3673 GCA_051878395.1 Muribaculaceae bacterium | reverse complement strand
GGTCCACAAATCGTTGGTGCTGACGACTTTGACGCTCCGGCAGAGAGACTTACAAACATGACGCCGCTTCTCTATCAAAGCGGCTACCTCACCATCAAAGATTATAACCCAAAGTTCGCATGCTACACGCTTGATATCCCGAACAACGAGGTGAGAATCGGCTTAATGAAATCGTTGTTCCCGCTGTACACACAAGCATCTCCCGGGAAATGGAATCCGTTGCTTGGAATGATGTCGGAGATGCTCGAAAATGACGATGTCGATGGTGCCATCCGCTTCTTGCAGACTTTCCTCGACACCGTGCCATACTGCAACAACGCAAACTCGGAGGGGCATTACCAGCAGATGCTGTACATTATCTTCTCGCTAATGGGATTCTACCTTGATGTGGAGGTGCATACCGCAAAAGGCAGAGTGGATTTGGTAATCCATGCTCCGCAGGCGCTGTACATCATCGAGATAAAACTTAACAAATCAGCCGAAGCGGCTATGGAGCAAATCGAATTGAAGCAATACGACAAGCGTTTCGCCCTCCTCAACCTCCCGGTAGTAAAAGTGGGCGTGAACTTCAGCACCGACGCCCGAAACATCACCGACTGGACCATCACCGACCCAAGAAAATAGAATAGTTATGGAAGCAAGTAAATTGAAATTATGCCCTATTGGGATTCAAACATTCTCGGAAATCATCGAGGAGAACTACATGTATGTCGATAAAACCGATATGGTTTATAAATTGACACACCGTGGCAATAAATATGTGTTTCTGAGCCGCCCGAGGCGGTTTGGAAAGTCGCTTCTTGCATCCACCTTGCACAGCTATTTTGCAGGGCGCAAGGATTTGTTCAAGGGGTTGAAAATCGACAAGCTGGAAACCGAATGGACACAATATCCGGTCCTCCACTTCGATATGAGCAGCGGCAAACACATGAATGTAGATAACCTTGAAGAATATTTAGGTTCTCTTTTATCTCCTTATGAAAAGTTGTATGGTATAACTCCGGAATCCAAACAATGTAACATTCGCCTCAAGAACCTAATTCCTGCAGCTTACGAGCAAACCGGGCAGAAGGTAGTTATAATCATTGACGAGTATGATGCACCTTTGCTCGATGTGGTTCATGAGGAGGAAAACTTGCCGAAACTTCGCGATGTGATGCGCAATTTCTACTCGCCGCTCAAAGCTTGCGACCCATACATCCGTTTTGCATTCCTCACAGGCATCACAAAATTCTCGCAGTTAAGCATTTTCAGCGAGCTGAACAATATTAAGAATGTGAGCATGGATGAAGAATTTGCAGCAATTTGCGGTATCACAAAGGAGGAACTAACGGAGCAATTTGGCGATTATATCGATGCGTTGGCAGAGAAAGTGGGCAAAACTCACGATAAAATCGTGGCAGAATTGGCATACCGCTACGATGGTTACCATTTCACATGGCCATCGCCCGACATCTTTAACCCATACAGCCTACTTAACGCTCTCGCATACAAAAAATTAGACAACTTCTGGTTCGAGAGTGGCACACCAACCTACCTCATTGAGATGATGCGCAAATTCAATGTGCAGCCATCTGAACTCGGTCCGCAAAGCGTAGGCTCTTCCGGCTTTGACGCTCCAGCTGAGAGACTTACAAGCCTCACTCCGTTGCTCTATCAAAGCGGCTACCTCACAATCAAGGACTACGACTGCGATATCCTCACCTACACCCTCGATATCCCCAATAATGAAGTGAGAATCGGCTTAATGGAATCTCTATTCCCAAAATATGTCAATGAAGACCCCGGGAAATGGAATCCATTGCTTGGCGGTATGAAAAAGTTGATAGTTAAGGATGATATGGATGGTGCAATCCGTTTCTTGCAGACTTTCCTCGACACCGTGCCTTATTGCGATAACGCAAACTCGGAGGGGCACTACCAGCAGATGCTCTACATAATCTTCTCGCTGATGGGATTCTACCTTGATGTGGAGGTGCACACAGCCAAAGGGCGAGTTGATTTAGTAATCCATGCACCACAAGCGCTCTATATCATCGAGATAAAACTGAATAAATCGGCGGAAGCTGCGATGGAGCAAATCGAGTTGAAGCAATACGACAAGCGTTTCGCGCTCCTCAACCTCCCCGTGGTGAAAGTGGGAGTAAACTTCAGCACGGAAGCCCGCAACATCACCGATTGGACCATCACCGACCCAAGAAAATGTTTTTTGCAATAAAATTGTCGCAAGATTGCAATTTCTGCTACTGAAATTTGCATCTTACAACTTTTTTAGGTTATTTTGCATATCACATTAAAAATACTATTATGGACGCGCAAAAAGTTGACATGTTCATCATGATGCATAGTAAGGAATTACCACCATCGAAACTTCCTTACATCCGCCAGCAACTCATGATGGTTGATGAATCTAAATGGGGGCTTATCTCCACGATTCAATTCAAAGATCCCACAATCTCGCTAATTCTCTCCATTTTCCTCGGTTCGTTTGGTATCGACCGTTTCTACATAGGCGACATCGGTCTCGGTATTGGGAAATTACTCACCGGCGGCGGATGTGGTGTCTGGACAATCGTCGATTGGTTCCTTATTATGGATGCAACACGAGAGAAAAACTTCCAGCAATTAATAATGTGGGCTGGAGGAAGACCTTACTAAAAGAGCAATAATATGAAACAGATTAAAATAGGTCGCAGTTCGCGCAACGACTATGTGATCGACTCACCTGTGGTGTCGAGTATGCACGCAATCCTCACTTTCCACAGCGATGGAAGAATCTCGATTCGCGACCTTAACTCCAAAAACGGAACCTATGTCAACGGCAAGCGCATCACAGATGTAGAAACCTATATAAAGGCAGGCGATGGCGTCACTCTGGGCAATTACCCGCTTGATATTTACAGGCTTCAAAACAACGCAAACGCCTCACGGCAGGCTCCACCGCAACCGATTTCTCCAATGCCGGGCGGCGATACTCAGGCTGTTGACATGTTTATCATGCAGAACAACAAGTATCTCCCTGCCGAAAAGATTCCGTTTATTCGCGAACAACTGCTTAGGCTGGCGCCTCAACAATGGAATCTCGTGAACTCAATCCAATTCAAGGACCCGACCTTGACTCTTGTCCTCTCCATCTTCCTGGGCTCACTCGGTGTGGACCGCTTCTTTATCGGGGACATTGGTTTAGGTGTGGGCAAACTCCTCACTTGCGGAGGTTTCGGCATTTGGACCATTGTCGATTGGTTCCTAATCATGGGCGCAACTCGTGAGAAAAACTTGGAACAACTCCAGCGATACATCTCCGGCTACCCATTCTAAGCCGCAAGAATATAGAAAACGCACATCGTGGCACAAGCACCGCCGATGTGCGTTTTTGTATCTCGCTTATAATCACTCTTTTAGAGAATCATTGATTTGCTCGATATAGTCGAGCAATTCTTCGCGACCACGCCCATCCTCCGATGAGGTGGCAAAAACCGGAGGCAACTCCTCCCAGTGCTCAAGCAACACTTTCTTGTATTCCTCGATTTTCAACTTCCCGGCATTCACGCCAAGCTTGTCGAGTTTGGTGAACACAATGCTAAACGGCACCTCGTTCTCACCAAGCCAATCCATAAACTCAAGGTCGATTTTCTGCGGAGCATGGCGGCTGTCGATGAGCAGAAAAAGATTG
>JBJEKB010000115.1:0-3693 GCA_051878395.1 Muribaculaceae bacterium | reverse complement strand
AAGATGCTTGAGGGCAATTTTCCCTTCTGCAATCTCGCTCTCGCCCACTATTGCCACATAGGGTATCTTTTTGGTGTCGGCAAAACTAATCTGCTTTTTCATCTTAGCACTGTCGGGATAAATCTCGGCAGAGATGCCTGCCTCGCGAAGTTGCTTTATCAACGAAAGGCAATGAGTGCTTTCGGCATCGCCAAAATTGCAGAACATCACTTTTGTGGTGGTGATTGCGTCGGCGGGATAGAGATTCAATGTGTTGAGTACATCGAAAATGCGGTCGGCACCGAAGGAGATACCCACTCCACTCACGCCATCCATGCCAAACACCCCGGTGAGATTGTCGTAACGACCACCACCGGTGATGCTGCCTATTTGCACGTCGCAAGCCTTCACTTCGAGTATCGACCCTGTGTAGTAGTTCAAACCGCGAGCGAGCGAGACATCGAGTTCGAGCGTGGAATGGATGCCGATAGCGCCCACGTGAGCGATTACAAACTCAAGTTCCTCGATACCTTTCTGTCCGATTTCCGACGATGCGAGCAGCGAGCGCAATGTGTCGAGTTTCTCGCTGTTTGTCCCCGACATTGTGAGAAGCGGACGAAGTGTCTCGATTGCCTCCTGCGAAATTCCCTTCTCGGCAAGTTCGGCATTCACGTTTTCGATGCCAATCTTGTCGATTTTGTCGATAGCCACTGTGATATCGATAATCTTGTCGGGTGCGCCAATCACCTCGGCTATACCGCTCAAAATCTTGCGGTTGTTGAGTTTAATGACGATTCTCACACCGAATTTCTTGAAAACGGTGTCGATGAGCAAAATGAGTTCCACCTCGTTGAGGAGCGAATCGCTACCCACCACATCGGCATCGCACTGATAGAATTCGCGGTAGCGTCCCTTCTGCGGACGGTCGGCACGCCACACCGGTTGAATTTGATAGCGCTTGAACGGGAATTGCAATTCGTTGCGGTGTTGCACCACGTAGCGGGCAAACGGCACGGTGAGATCGTATCTAAGCCCTTTCTCACACAGTGCGTTGGTGAGTCGGGGGCAGTTACGCTCAAGGAGCTGCTCATCGGTGGCATTTTTCAAGAAATCTCCACTATTGAGCACCTTGAAGAGGAGTTTGTCCCCCTCATCGCCATATTTGCCCATGAGGGTGGATAGGTTTTCAAGCGCCGGAGTCTCAATTTGGCTGAATCCGTAAAGGAGGAATGTCTCTTTTATTGTGTTGAAAATGTAGTTGCGTTTCGCCATCTCTTCGGGCGAGAAGTCGCGTGTACCTTTAGGAATTGACGGTTTCTGCATTGTGAATTTGTGTTTATATCAATTATTCTGCAAAGTTAATGCAAAGCGATTGAAAAACAAAAAGGTGTGGCAAAAAACATGAAAAACGCACCCCGGAGAGGCGCGTTTTCCTATATATAATAATGTGTAGTTACATTATTCTTGGTCGGGATCTTGACCCCATTGCTGACGCGCAAGACGGCGGTAGTTGTTATAGCGCCATTGTGCGTTCTCCTTGGCAGCCTGGAAGAGTTGCTCAGCCTCGGCAGGATATTGTTTCATTACCGATGCATAGCGAACTTCACCCTTGAGGAATGCCTCGAAGTTGTCCCAATTAGGCTCTTTGCTATCGAGAGTGAACGGATTCTTACCTTCAGCCTCGAGAGTTGGGTTGTAGCGCCAGAGGTGCCAGTAGCCGCAAGCCACAGCATTTGCCTCTTCTTGTTGAGCCTTGCCCATACCTGCTTTCAAGCCGTGGTTGATACAAGGAGCGTAGGCGATGATGATAGACGGACCGTCGTAAGCCTCAGCCTCGCGGATTGCCTTGAGGGTTTGAGCGTTGTCGGCACCCATAGCCACTTGAGCAGCATAAACATAGCCGTAGGTAGAAGCGATAAGACCGAGGTCTTTCTTGCGGATGCGCTTACCTGATGCGGCAAATTTAGCGATTGCACCAAGAGGAGTAGCTTTAGAAGCCTGACCACCTGTGTTGGAGTAAACCTCGGTGTCGAGAACAAGGATGTTGACATTCTTGCCCGAAGCGAGCACGTGGTCGAGACCGCCGAAGCCGATATCGTAGGAAGCACCGTCGCCACCGATAATCCATTGCGAGCGTTTAACGAGATAGTGGCTCAATTCAGCGAGTTTGGCGCATACGGGGCAGCCTTCTGCTTTGCCTTTTTCAATCATAGGCACGAGTTTGTCGGCTGCAGCGCGGCTTGCATCGGCATTGTCTTTGCCTGCGAGCCATTCTTCACATGCTGCCTTGAATTCTGCCGGTGTGTGTTCGCCTGCGAGAGCCTCTTTTACGAGAGCTTCAAGGCGGGCACGCATCTTCTCGTTGGCGAGAACCATACCCATACCAAATTCGCAGAAGTCTTCAAACAATGAGTTTGCCCATGCGGGACCTTGACCCTTTTCGTTGGTAGTGTAAGGAGTTGATGGAACAGAACCGGAGTAGATAGAGCTACAACCTGTTGCATTTGCCACCATCTGACGGTCGCCGAAGAGTTGAGTGATGAGTTTAACGTAAGGAGTCTCACCGCAACCCGAGCAAGCGCCGGAGAACTCAAACATCGGAGTAGCAAACTGCGAGTTCTTCACATTTGCCTTGATGTCGATGAGATTCTGCTTGGAAGCCACATTGTCGATGCAGTAGTCCCAATATTTTTGAGCGTCGAGTTGAGTCTCGAGAGGTTTCATTGTCAAAGCCTTGTTGCCTTGCTTGCCGGGGCATACGTCAACACAGTTGCCGCAACCGAGACAGTCGAGAACATCGACAGACTGAACGAACTTCATGCCATCGAATGCTTTGCCCACAGCCTTGAGAGTAGCTTCTTCGGCGTAGGGAGAACCGGCGAGTTCTTTGGCATCGAGGAGGAACGGACGGATAGCAGCGTGAGGACAAACGTAGTCGCACTTGTTACATTGGATACAGAATTCAGGATTCCATTCGGGAACAAATGCGGCAACACCGCGTTTCTCATATTTTGCTGTACCTGCGTGCCATGTACCATCGGCATTCTCTTTGAATGTCGATACAGGAAGGAGGTCGCCGTCTTGTTTGTTGATAGGCTCAACAACATTGTGGATAAATTCGGGATAGTGGTGTGCCACTGCTGCCTCATCCTCGAGGTTAGCCCAAGCGGGGTCAACAGCGAGAGTCTTGTATTCACCACCGCGGTCAACGGCTGCGAAGTTCTTGTTAACAACATCCTCACCCTTCTTGCCATAAGACTTAACGATGAATTTCTTCATCTGCTCAACAGCGAGGTCAACAGGAATCACTTCGGTGATGCGGAAGAATGCCGATTGAAGGATTGTGTTGGTGCGGTTGCCAAGACCGATTTCTTGAGCAATCTTGGTAGCGTTGATATAATAAAGAGTGACGTTGTGTTTTGCAAGATATTTCTTCACCTTAACAGGGAGGTTCTTGGCAAGTTCTTCGCCTTCCCAGATTGTGTTCAAGAGGAATGTACCGCCATCTTGCAAACCGCGAGTAACGTCATACATGTGGAGGTAGGCTTGAACGTGGCAAGCAACGAAGTTAGGAGTGTTTACCAAGTAGGTTGAGCGGATAGGCTCGTCGCCGAAACGAAGGTGAGAGCAAGTGAAACCGCCCGATTTCTTCGAGTCGTAGGAGAAATATGCCTGGCAATATTTGTTGGTGTTATCACCGATAATCTTAACTGA
>JBJEKB010000114.1:0-3708 GCA_051878395.1 Muribaculaceae bacterium | reverse complement strand
TCACGAGGCTATCCGCCCCACTTATATCAATGTGCATGAGGTGGGCGCTACCGCTCAGGAACGCAAACTCTACAACCTCATCTGGAAGCGCACTATCGCCAGCCAAATGAGCGATGCCGTGATTGAGAAAACCGGAGTGCAAATAGGTATCTCGGGTCGTGATGAGCATTTCAACGCTCAAGGCGAAGTGGTGAAATTCGACGGTTTCCTTAAAGTGTATCTCGAATCTTCGCTCGACGACGAACCCGAAGCCGAAGAATCGGGCATCCTCCCGCAACTCACTGTGGGCGAGACCCTCACCGCTCGGCAAATCGACGCTGCCATGCGTTTCACTCAGCAGCCTCCGCGCTACAACGAGGCTTCGCTCGTTAAGAAACTCGAGGAACTCGGAATCGGTCGCCCTTCGACCTACGCTCCTACCATCTCCACAATCATTAGCCGCGAATATGTGAGAAAAGGCGAAAAAGAAGGCACGCAATGCGACCTCACTCTCCTCTCGCTCAAAAACGGCAAAATCAAAGAGAAATCGGTGAAAACTCGCCTCGGTGCCGAGAAAGGCAAACTTATCCCCACCGATACCGGTACAATCGTGAACAACTTCCTCGAGGAATACTTCCCGATTATCATGGACTACAATTTCACCGCCAAAATCGAGGAGCAATTCGACGAAATAGCCGACGGCAAAGAGAAATGGAACACCGAAATCGCCCGTTTCTATCGCACTTTCCATCCCGAAGTGGAGAAAATTGGCAAAATGCGTTTCGAGCACAAAGTAGGGGAGAGGGTGCTTGGCACCGACCCGAAGAGCGGCAAAATCGTTTCGGTGAAAATCGGTCGTTTCGGTCCTCTCGTTCAACTCGGCAGCACCGACAGCGACGAGAAACCTCAATTTGCCTCGCTGCTCAAAGACCAATCGGTTAATTCAATCACTCTCGAAGAGGCTCTTGAGCTATTTAAGATGCCGCGCACTCTCGGAACATTTGAGGATGCCGAAGTTACTGTGGCTGTTGGTCGTTTCGGTCCTTACATCCGCCATGCCGGCAAATTTGTGTCCATCCCTGCCGGAGTGGAGCCACTCGAAATTACTCTCGACGAGGCTTGCCAACTTATCATCAAAAAACGCGAGGAAGACAACAACAAAATTATCCTCAAATTCGACGAAGAGCCCGCCCTTCTTGTCCTCAATGGCAGATTCGGTCCATATATCTCCTACAATAAGGCGAACTACAAGATTGCGAAAGGCACCGATGCAGCGACTCTCACACTCGAGCAATGTCGCGAAATCATAGCGAAGCAAGATGCCGCTCCTGCCAAGAAAACAGCTCGTCGCACCAAGACTTCGCGCACAAAGAAATAGTGAACGCACCCCGCTTTAGCCCCATTTTTGCCGCTTTTTGCAAAAATTTCGCTCAAAGTTTGGTAGTTTAAAACAAAAGTGCTACCTTTGCACTCACAACAAGGTTCCATGGCCGAGTGGTTAGGTACCGGTCTGCAAAACCGTTTACTCCAGTTCGAATCTGGATGGGACCTCAAAAGGATGCTTCGGCATCCTTTTTTTAATCCCATCATCGCAACTCACCCACCCTGCCAAGTCCCTATATCTCACATTTTTGCCGATTTATTTTTGCTTTTTCTTTTGTATTTCAAATTATCATTGTAAATTAGCATCGTTAAATCAAAATTAAACTTGTTGATGTTTAACACCCTAACACAACTTGTTGGCGATTTCTACTTCGTTTCTTTCGACACAAAACATAATTATTATATAAACAATATGAAGAAAATCTACTTATTTTTAGCACTTGCTATCGCAGTGGCTGTCAACGCCAATGCAACCTATTTTTTCCATGTATGGACCGATGGAAACTGCGGAAAGGGTGAACTTTACAATGCAGTAAAAGACAAAGCCTACTTTGATGATGGTACTTACTATTTCGATGGCTTTTTGGAGATTACCCGACCCGAAATGTTTCTTATAAAAGAGGTCAAAGAAGATTATTCCGAAATCTACTACAAGGCTTCTATCTGCATCCCTAATAGTCAATGGAGTCTTAGCACCGAGAATGGTGAAAATCTTGTTCTCGCTCCCGGAACTTATGACTATGTTACTTTTAATGGCACAACTCTAACATTCCATGGTGATAACATCGTTGAATATGGCTACAAACTCCACTCCTTGGATACCAATAATGGAGACAATGTTCTCTATTCGTTATCCAATAAATACTTGCAAAAGATTGCCGACAAAAAATATGAGTTGGTTTTTGACTCTCCTATAAGATTAACTCAACCGGAGGAATTTGGATTTAGAAACGCAGCGAATAATTGGTTGGGCAGTTACGACGAAAGTGAACTCACTTCCTGGATTTGTGTAGGTGGAGATAAAAATCTGAATATGCATCTTGCTCCGGGTACATACTATAGCGTTACCTTCACCGAAGATACTGAGAATGGTAATTATGTGAAATTCAATACCTACACTACAACAAGTACCGGCTTTGATGCTCTCTTCAACAAGAAAGCCGACTATGTGGAAATTGCATCAACCTTCGTTGTTTCTCACCACCACAACAACTTCTGGTCGATTTACTCTGATGAAAGTTCCACTTATGTAGAACCTACCGAAGAGCAAAAGGAAGAGTGGTATAGCGATGACCCGGATAATTTCAGAAAATGTGATTGGTATCAAATCTATGCTCCCGGAGATACTTACAAAGAGACTTGTTTGTTCAACGCCGGAACCATTATCGAAGTGTCAAGCCAAAAAGCAGTAAGATGGAGCACAGCCACGATGAGTGCTATCACATACACTCCAAACACTTATCGCGTGTTGAACTTCAATGCAACCGATGATGAAAAAGAGAGATTATACATCTTCCAACCCCAAGAAGGCGAGCACGTTAAAGTCTTCGGCAAATTCACAAAAGAAGGCGAGCAGGAATATTTGTGCGATGAAGCAACAACCGGGGTGCATAAAGTGAAATTGCTCGGTTATACATCTGAATCAATGACCGTGGGCACATGGTACACAATCGAGGGTTATGTATCCAATGGAGGTATTGATTACATTTCATTTAAAGATGAAACCGCAACCGGTGTGGAATCGGTGGTATCCGCCAATGCGACAGTGTTTGCTGCCAACGGCATAATCAACGTGAACTGCGACTTGCAATTACCTATCGAGGTCTATACCGCCAATGGTCAGATGCTGCGCGCTATCAACGCCGACAACGCCTCTATCGCCGTAGCCCCCGGCTTCTATCTCGTGAAAGTGGGCAACCAAGTTAGCAAAGTTGTAGTGAAGTAATACAATCCCCATAGAGTGAGGCTGTGCTTACAGCCTCGCTTTTTATTTCATAATAGCGGAATTGGCGCCTTGCTGTGCACCCACCTCATTACCCCGTTGCACTTTCTTCCCATATCCAAAGGTGTAGCTAACCGACAGGTTGATGCGTGGGTGATTG
Source organism: Muribaculaceae bacterium (assembly GCA_051878395.1). Taxonomy (GTDB): domain Bacteria; phylum Bacteroidota; class Bacteroidia; order Bacteroidales; family Muribaculaceae; genus W0P31-042. The sequence continues at coordinate 244 of JBJEKB010000114.1, read as the reverse complement.
TAGTTGCCGTAGTGGGTACGCACCTCGGAATATAGCGGCGTGTGGATCTCCCACACCGAGTTTTCCCACCCTTTGTTGAACATGTTATAGGCTGAAAGGCGGATGTTCCAGTCGGCATTCGACCAGCCAGCTGTGAGTCCGTAGTAATTGCGTCCGTGGTAGGTGATGTATGAAGGGAACATCATCCCTTTCCGTGGCAGCATGAACAGCCCTCGGAAATAGAACTGCTTCAGGTAGTATGTCG
>JBJEKB010000113.1:0-3724 GCA_051878395.1 Muribaculaceae bacterium | reverse complement strand
TTGTAATGGTAAGGCCATTGTCCAACTCAATGGCAAAAAAGGTTATATCGACAAACAAGGGAACTTCACACCGATATCTCTATGATGAAATTATGAAAAAGACATTAAATTTGTGAATCAGTTAAGAAATGCACCAAAATCCCACCTCAAACTCTTGACATCGCGCTCAAATTGTTGTAAATTTGCAAAAACTCCTTATAAATCTTGATGTGATATGGAACTTGTTGAAATCTTTAATATAATCTGCCAATTTGTAGAATCGTTATGCAAATATCAATTGATCCGCATAATAATTATGGTTTTGCTGCATGCTATTGGGCTCATATTGCTTGGAAAGGGTGTGCTTTATTTCCTTCTCAAGCGAAAAAACGCAACCGAGCATCATTGGCATCAAAAAATATCGCCAATGGCTAAATTGGTAATTGGATTATCTTTAGTTGTATCAGGTTTTATTTTTGCATTGCAACCGGGTTTATTTAGTATAAATCTCCTGGTATTTATATTTTTGCTATCGGTATTACTTGTTGTTCTTGGCAATAGATACAAAAGCCTCCTCACATTCAAGAATAAGGACACTGTGAATCACACTCTGCAAGTGCTCACAATGCTTTCTTTCCTCTTGTTTTTCATTGCATTGTGGGTTATCGGACTCAAAACTTCTACCGACAACAAGGAGCTAATCCCGGTGGGACTCATCACCGTGATTTTGCCATTGGTTTTCAAGGATTCTATCGCCGGGGCTATTGCCTATTTTCATATCCACACTGCCGGATTGCTCCATATTGGCGATTGGATTCAAGTTCCGTCATATCATATCGACGGAATGGTTAAAGACATTAATCTGGTGTCGGTAATTATCGAGAATTGGGACAATACTTTGTCGAATGTGCCCATTAGCGCATTGCAAAACGGAGGTTTCAAGAATTATCAGCAAATGCTCAATGGAAAGACATCGGGGCGACGCATGTTGCGCTCGTTTATCATCGACACCAATTCGGTGGTGGAATATGGTAAAGATGAGGTAGAAAATCTTATTAAGATTGTCAAGGAGAAAGATAATCTCTCCGAGCAGAATCCGGAGCTGTACAATCCAAGCAGAAGGATTAAGAATGTGTTTACAGGCACTCCCATTCTCAATCTTCGACTTTTCAGAGAATATCTCGACTTTTGGCTCGCAAGCAATACAAATATATCTTCGGAACCGCGCCTTATTGTACGTGTTATGGAACAGACTATCGAGGGAATTCCGCTCCAAGTGTATGTTTTCATTGTAAAGAGTGGTCTTGTGGAATTTGAGAAAGTGCAGTCGAAAATCACCGAACATATCATCACTTCTATGGAGTGGTTTGGACTCAAACTTTACCAGCGCCCTGCGAGTGCCGACATCAAAAACGATAACCTCAAAAACTAATATATTATGCAATTCATAAAAGATTACCTTTACCGATTCTTTAATCCCGAAATCGAGACAACAAGCACTTTCGATGTGTTTGACCCCGATTTCCTAAAGGCTCGTAACATCGTTTTTTCAAAGAATATCGATGGTGCGGAAGGGATAAGCAAAGATAGCGACAAGCACATCCATGCTTATATATTAGGTGTTGACCCTCTGTCTCTTAGTATTGCCAAACAACTGGCGCTTATATGCCATTTCCCAAATTTCGACGACCGCACAGGTGCAAATCGCACAATCATCACTATAGTAACTGCGGGGAGTGCCGTTGATGCCATGAATCAATTCAAGGCTATGACCGCCAATTTGCTCGATTATGCGTTGTGGCGTTGTGCTGAAAACGGCGTTGAGGTGCCAAAATGCGATAGACAGCATTCGTTTATCGACCTTGAATTTGAGTTTGTAAAAGAGGATGTTGCCAATATCCTTAAATTAAAAAACAACGACCGCAACTCTGTTTCAAGCATATTCTACAGCGGCAATATCCGCATTAATCGCGAAGTGGTACGAAAGTTTGATGTGATTTATCGTTATAATAGTGAAGAAATTACCATAGATAAATCAATAGATATTAGCCGGGCTATGCTCGTAAACACAGTGTATAGTAGTTGCGGTGGAATTGATACAATATATCAAGCAAATACTTTCAATGTCGAAAGCTATTTCGAATATCTTGAAAAAACCTGTCGATATGTTCGCACCACCAAGATTAAAGAATTTTGGGATGGTATAGCCACAAACGAATTGAAATTATCGAATGTGTTTTGTGCCGACACTTTCCGCATGAAATTGCGCAGCGTTGGCGCGCAACCCGATGATAATATCAACACTATTTCATCTCATATTGGCGACAATCTCGAGGCGCTTTCCTTTCTCGAACATGCAAGGTGGAATGTTGAAAAACTTATACTCGGATTCCGTCCGTTGAATGAACAGGAATGGGGGCAATACACATCCAAGTCGAAAGACGAAAAAAAGGTGTATGCCAAGAAGCTAAAAGCACAAAAAATCCATCTTAATATTTGCTCAATAAGCGAGTTGAAACGCATCGATCCCGGCAATTTCAAATACGATTGCCTCCTGTGCCTCTCAATCCCCCACATCATAAGCCGGGCAAAGAGACTCAAACCATAGTTGTTACTTTATCCCTCGGGCATCAAGGGCGGTGCGATAGCGGAAGGCGTTGCGACGATGCTCGGCAAATGAGGCTGTGAAATTGTGGTAGCCGGAGAAATCCTCCCGGGCGCACATATACAGGTAGTTGTGCTCGGGAGCATTGAGCACCGCTTCGAGTGTCGATTTCTCGGCGATGCGTATCGGCGTGGGTGGGAGTCCGGTGTGGCGATAGGTGTTGTAGGGCGACTCCACTGCGAGGTGCTTGGCTCCGATGCGGCGCAATGAGAAATCGCCTATGGCAAATTTCACCGTGGGGTCGGCTTGCAGAGGCATTCCCTTGCGCAAGCGGTTGATATACAGGCGCGCCACCATGCCCCGCTCATCGCTTTTTGTGGTTTCCTCCTCGACAATCGAGGCTATCACAGCCACTTCGTCGGGGGTGAGTCCCAATCGTTGCGCTGCCTCCACGCGCTTGTCGTTCCACCACTTGTCGTGGTAGCCGCGCAGCCTCCTAATCAGCGTCGAAGGAGCAACATTCCAGTAAAACTCGTAAGTGTCGGGAATAAACATTGCTGTGGTTATGGTGTCGCAGGTGGCGGCGAGAAATTCGTCTGCGCTCATGAGCAGCTGCTTGTCGAGCCTCTCGGCGAGTTGCTGCATGGTGCGAATGTTGTTAAACGTAACTTTTACAGGCGTTTGCGCATGGCGATACACCCTGCGAGCGGCGTCGATAGGCGATGTGCCGCTCTCAAAGCGATACAGCCCGTCGCGGTCTTTAATTTCCGCACCCGAGAGGCGCAGGAGCAACGCTGTGTGTTTGGCAAACGAGGCATCGCCCGACGATGCGGCGAGCGAATCCTCCAACGCGGCGATGTCGCTTCCGGGATACACTTTCAGTGTGGCGCTCCCGTTGCTCCCGCGGAAGAATCCCGCCGACACAAGAGCCATTGCCACCAATATCAATGCCACCCAAAACCGGGGGCGACGATAGAATCTTTTCTTATTTTCCATAATCGGTCGCTGCCTTGTGGCAGCCACCACAAAGATACAACTTTTTTTGATACACACCCACCTAATCGCTCGTTATGATGCTTCCCGGGCCACGGCTCTTTCATTTAAGATGAGGATGAAGGACATAGCTCCCCTTACCCGGTT
>JBJEKB010000112.1:0-3776 GCA_051878395.1 Muribaculaceae bacterium | reverse complement strand
ATGATGGCTTTTCAATAGCAGTTATGTAATGCTTTCGGATAGCTGAATAGTTACCTACGAACAAATCGAATCTAAGAAGCATTTTGTTAATTCATTTAACGCTTCAGCCGTTTCATCCGTTTCATCCAAGCTATGCGACAGAGTTCTTCGTTTTAGTTAAGTGCTTCCATCGCGCGATGCAATGCTCAAACTAATGATATTTTATAATTATTTTTCAACTTATAAGTTGCACAATCCTATTTTTAGTTGTAACTTTGTAATCATAAAAGTTCTATTGATATGAAGTTTGTTCGTATAATTGACGGATGCGATCACCTTTGGGCGGTAAAAACTCAAGGCAAGGATGTAGATGAACTTACGTTATTGTTCCGAAATTGGACCAATGGTGAGTATCTACTTGATTTCTTTATGCAAAATTTCGAGGACCTAAAGAGTAATTTCCATATTGCAAGACTTGACGAGGCGGTAAATGACACCTTTGAGGATGCAGAGGCATTACAGGAAATGGTTCTTGATATTCCATACACCGAGCAACTTGACGACTTGTTTCGACCGCTTGATATCACGGATACTCGAGCACGAGAGTTAAGCCGAGAGAAGGCACGCAATTGGGATAGAGACAGACATGCAAGTTGGTTGAGAATATATGCCATTCGGCTTGAACCGAATGTTTATGTTGTAACCGGTGGTGCTATCAAACTCACTCGTACAATGCAAGAACGCGAACACACTGCAGAGGAACTTCAAAAGCTCAATCGCTGCAAGGATTATTTGAAATCTAACGGTGTTTTCGATCAAGATAGTTTTGTTGAACTTTCAAATGAATAATGTTATGGCAAGCAAGGCAATTAAATTTCTGGAAGCTCATCAGAGCGATTCTCCGTCTAAGTTTCTCGAGGAAGCAAACTGGCGTCGAGAAAATGCAAGCTGGCTTCGTTGGTCGCGACAGCTTGCTACCACTCTCATTGGGTATATGCAAGACAATGGGCTCAATCGCACCGAACTCGCTAATCGATTAGGTGTTAGTCCACAGTATGTGAGCAGACTTCTGTCGGGCACCGAAAACCTCAGTTTTAAAAGCATCGCAAACATTGAGGATAAACTCGGCATTGCCTGTATGGAGATTGCTTCTTTCTAAGTGTGAATACTTGCAAATTTTTCCTCCACTCCGGCGACTATCGCGGTTGCAGGTGGCAATTTGTGCCGGTTTTCTTTGTTTCGTGGGGGAATAGTGGTATCTTTGCATCAAATTTATGAAAAACCCGTGAATTGGTATCTTTTTAACCCATTTAGGTCTATGTTTAAAAGAAAGAAACGGAATTGGGTTGTGCCCGCCGGGGTTACACCCACAGATTTTGACCGACGTATAATCGAATTTCAAGACGCTGGCGAAATTGTGCCTACACGCCAACTTATCAAGACTCCCGAGCAAATCGAGGGCATTCGCCGCTCGGGTGTGGTAAACACCGGGGTGCTCGACCTGGTGGAGCGTGAAATACGCGCCGGAATGAGCACTGCCGATATCGACCGCCTCGTGTATGACTACACCACAGCCCATGGCGCTATCCCGGCGCCGCTCAACTATGAGGGCTTCCCTAAAAGTGTGTGCACCAGCATCAACGAGGTGGTGTGCCACGGCATCCCGAGCGAGGACGAAATCCTCGAGGAGGGGGATATTGTGAATGTGGATGTTTCTACCATTCTCGACGGCTATTACAGCGATGCCTCCCGCATGTTTATAATCGGCAAGACTTCACCCGAAAAGGAGCGTCTTGTGCGCGTAACCAAGGAGTGCCTCGAAATTGGTGCCGCGGCTGCCAAACCTTGGCATTTTGTCAACGAAATCGGCAAGGCAATCGGGCGTCATGCCCACAAAAACGGCTTCACTGTGGTGCGCGAACTTTGCGGGCATGGTGTGGGGCTCGCTTTCCATGAAGACCCCGATGTGGAGCATTACGACACTCGCCACAACGGTATGTTGCTGGTGCCGGGAATGGTGTTCACCATCGAGCCGATGATCAACATGGGGCGCCGCGATGTGTTTATCGATGAGGATGACGGCTGGACCGTGGTTACCGACGATGAACTGCCTTCGGCTCAGTGGGAGCACACTTTCCTAATGACCGAGCACGGAGTGGAGATTCTCACTCACTGATTGGGGCTTTCCACAACCCGTGAAGGTTGCAGTATTCCCACAATGCAACCGCCTTACCTACCGGAACGGCAAATGTCGCCTCGGGGCGCTCCCCGGGGTGGGTTATCATGTATCCGTCGGTGGTCTCTACACAGATGAAATCGATGTGATGTTCAGGGAGCATCGGATGCGGTGCGCTCCCCACTTTCACCACAAGCGAGCAATCGCCGGTGCGCGTTGCCACCGGGACATGCTTCTCTGCGCTTGCGTCCTCTATTCCGGGGACGAGTAGCTCCATTTTGCGTCCGCAACACACAAGCGGGATGTTTTTATCCACAACTTTCACAGCCACATTGCCACAAACCGGGCATTTGAAAAATCGTATTGCCATAATTCTTACTTTTAAGATTGCCTAATTACAACAATCCGGCGCCCGGTTTTGTTCAGCCTATTGCAGGAGCGAGGCGATGACGGCAGGGTAGTGGAGGTATTCGAGGGCATGGACTCGGGCGCAAAGTGTCTCGGGGGTGTCATCGGGGGCTACCGGGCAGCGTGCCTGCAAGATTATGTCGCCGCCATCCATCTCGTTGTTCACATAGTGGATGGTGATGCCGCTCTCCTTCTCTCCGGCTTCGAGCACCGCACGGTGCACATTCATTCCCCACATGCCGCGACCGCCGAATTTGGGTAGCAGCGAGGGGTGGATGTTGACGATGCGCCCCGGAAATGCTTCGATGATTGGTGGCTGAACGAGGCTGAGGAATCCGGCGAGCACGATGAGGTGTATCTCCTCATTTTTCAGAAAATCGGCTATCTCGGTGCCGTCGAGCCACTGTTGCTTGGCGAATGTGAGCGACGGGATGCCGAGCCGCTCCATGCGCCGGTGCACTCCGGCTTCGCTCTTGTTGCTGAGCACGCATTTCACGCGCGCTATTGTGGAGTCGGCAAAGTGCCGAGCTATGTTTTCGGCATTGCTGCCATCGCCCGAAGCAAATATCGCTATGTTATACATTTACGCAGTTTTGATGTTTGTGCTGCAAAGATAGCCCAATAGGAGCGACAACAAAATATAATTTGTGTTAATAATTTCATTTGTTTATAACTTTGGTCGCTGATTTTCAGCGGTTTAATTATATGGGATAACATATTTATTTCGCCAATTAAACTTTGTTGGGTATCTTTGTGTCTAAATGCAGTAAAAATTATTGAGTTTTATGTGCAAAATCAGTTTTAAAAGAAGAATTTTCTCCACTTTAGTGCTTTTGATATCGTGTTGTGCTATGATTCAAGCCGCTGTGATTCGCGGCAAGGTTGTTGATGCTTTAGACAAATCGCCATTGCCTCAAACCACCGTGAAACTTCTCGCTGCCGCCGACAGCGCCTATGTTAAAGGAGTTGCGTCGTCGGATAAGGGTTTCTTCTCGTTCAGCGATGTGAAGCCCGGCAACTACATCGTGCAAATCGAGTACCTCGGCTACAACACCGAGCGCCGCAATGTGAAAGTTACCGCCGCCGAGCCTACTGTGCGCATTGGGGTTATAGAAATGAGCGAAGGCTCTATCATGCTCAAGGAAACCGTCGTTACCGGCGTGAAAACCGAAATCAAAGTGAAGGAAGACACTATCGAATACAACGCCGATTC
>JBJEKB010000111.1:0-17294 GCA_051878395.1 Muribaculaceae bacterium | reverse complement strand
AAAATAAAGGCAATCGGCAACGACGGAGAACTCACCAACAAAGAGCGCCGCATCGAGATAATCATCTCACCGCCATGGTATGCCTCCACTCCGGCTCACATCGTGTATTTTATTCTATTTGTGGCGCTTGTAATATGGGTAATCAACTTTTTCAGAGTGAAAAACCGTCTGCGCATTGCACATATCGAGAAAGAGAAAACCATAGAGCAGATTGCATTGAAGTCGGAATTGTTTACCAACATATCACATGAGTTGAAAACGCCATTATCCCTTATAATCGGTCCCATCGGGAAACTGCTGAGTGATGTAAAAGATTCGGAACTGGCGAAACAACTTAATGTGGCATACGAAAATGCGCTGAAAATGAACACCTTGATTCACAAGATGCTCGACACCAAGCGCATCGACGACGACACGGAGACATTGATGATATTGTCTCAAGTGGATATGGTTCACTTCTGCCAAAATATAGTGCAGACCTTCGAAACAGGGTATGAACAGAAGCATTTCCTCTTCACGAGCGACACCGAAAGCATCTACATGGATATCGATGTGGTGAAAATGGAATCGGTGATAAACAATATCATCTCAAATGCCTGCAAATATTCGGAAGACAATGCCACCATTGCCGTCGCAGTAGAGCGGCAAGAGGATAATGTGTTGATAAGAATATCCGACGACGGCATGGGGATATCAGCCGACGACATTCCATTCATTTTCCAACGCCTGTACCAGTCGCCACGCACAAGAAATGTGAAAGAAGGCACCGGAATAGGATTGTATATCGCCAAGAAATTTGTAGAGCTTCATGAAGGGAAGATTGCGGTGGCATCCGAGCCCGACAGAGGCACCACATTCACCATACAGCTCCCGATTAAAGGTGGAGAAGCAGTGAGCGAGATAGCCGAACCCGACACAAAAGCGGCAAAAAACGGCACAATCTTGATTGTGGAAGACAACGAGGCTATACGCCGATTCCTCTCGGACACCCTGGGCAATGATTACAATTGCCTTGAAGCAGCCAACGGGCGCGCCGGATTGGCGGTGTGCGGAAGTGTAACGCCCGACCTTATGATAATCGACTACATGATGCCGGTGATGGACGGAATCGAGATGTGTCGCCGCATCAAAGAAAACCGCCTGCTTGCCTGCGTGCCTATCATAATGCTCACAGCCAAAGACGACCCCGACTTGGAGCTAAAAACCGCCGACCTCGGTGTGGATTGCTACATGACCAAGCCATTCAATGTTCAGGTGTTTGAGTCGAGAGTGAGACAGTTGCTCGGCAACAAGGATTTGCTTCGCTCGAGAGTGAGAATGGAAGAAATCACCGAGGTAAAAGAAATAGAGGTGGAATCGAGCGACGAACGACTTCTCGCCGACATCGTAAAAATCATAGAGGACCACATCGACGACACCGAATTGAATGTGAATTACCTTAGCGACAAACTCGGCATCAGTTCCAAGCAACTATATCGCAAAACGAAACAACACCTTGGAGTAACCCCGGTGGATTTCATCCGGCAAGTGAGGATGAAAAAGGCTGCCATGCTCATCCAGCAAAACAAATTCACCATATCTGAAATCATGTATATGGTGGGGTTCTCTTCATCGAGTTACTTTGCCAAATGCTTCCAAGCCCAGTTTGGCAAGACCCCGCGCCAATATGCCGAAGAAAATTCAAAAGAATAGGGAAATCCCCGGTATAAAACACTCAGGGAAAGGATAATTGTCCGTTTTTTGTCCAAATCTGTCCGATTTATGCTTGCCAAGATTTCGATTCGCAAGTAATTTTGCGATTGTAAATCTAACCCAAAAGCATAAATGAAACTAAAACCTATCCTTTTGATTGCGATACTCGCTTGCATGTTTTCGCTCAACGCTGCCCGGCAGCGGGGGAATGTGTTTGTGGATAAACATGGCGTGATGCGCGATAACACCACCCATGAAGAATCGACATTCTATGGAGTGAACTACACTCTCCCCTTTGCCCATGCCTACCGCGCAGTGAAAAGTCTCGGCATCGAGCCAAAAGAGGCAATCGACAAGGATGTGTATCATATAGCCAGAATGGGATTGAATGCCTACCGCATTCACATTTGGGATGTAGAAATCACCGATGCGGAAGGCAACCTCATAGAAAATGAGCACCTCGACCTGCTCGATTACCTGATTCATCGTCTTGAGGAGCGAGGAATCAGCGTGATTTTAACCGCACAGACAAATTTCGGTAACGGATACCCAGAGCGCAACATTCCCACCGGCGGATATTCCTATAACTATGAAAAATGCCGCATGCACGACACCGAAGAATGCGTTCTCGCCCAAGAACGATACATCAAGGGCCTTGTGAGACATAAAAATCGCTATAACAACAAAACTTACACCACCGACGACAACATAATAGCACTCGAAATCAACAACGAACCGTGCCACAGCGGAACGCCCGAAGCAGCCACACAATACATCAACAGAATGGCTAAAGCGGCACGCAATGCCGGCTTCGAGAAACCGCTATTATATAATGTGAGCCACAACCTCACCAACCACACAAAGGCTTTCTTCAAAGCAGATATCCAAGGGACTACCTATCAGTGGTATCCCACAGGATTGGTGTCGGGGCACACACGCCGCGGCAATTACCTCCCCAATATCGATGAATACGACATTCCATTCTCGGGAGTGAAAGGATTTGATAAGATGGCTAAGGTGGTGTATGAATTTGACGCAGGGGATATTATCGACAGTTACCTCTACCCCGTTATTGCGCGCACATTCCGTACCGTCGGTTTTCAATGGATAACGCAATTTGCCTACGACCCCATCGACATCGCTGATGTAAACACCGAATATCAAACGCATTACCTCAACCTTGCATACACCCCAGGGAAAGCGATTGGGATGAAAATCGCAGCGGAAGTGGTGAAACAAGTGAAGCGAGGCGAGCAATTTGCCAAATATCCGCAAGACACCATTTTCGGCGACTTCATGGTAAGCTACAAGCAAAATCTTGCGACGCTCAACGATGGAAAACACTATTTCCACACCAATTCCACCTGCTTGACACCCAAAGATGTAGTGTCGATAGAGCAAATAGCCGGAGTGGGGAGTTCGCCGATAGTTGAATATGACGGAACGGGAGCATATTTTATCGACAAAATAGGTGAAAACCTGTGGCGAGTTGAGATTATGCCCGATGTGTTTATGATAGCCGACCCATTTGGCAAGCCATCACCAAAGCGCAAGGTGGCAATCACCATCAACAAGGGGCATGACATGAGAGTGAATCTGCCACTGCTTGAAAAAAATTACCACTATCGCGGCGTGAATGAAGGGAACGACGACTGCGGAACGGCATCGGAAGGCAAATTCCACGCAAAACCGGGTGTATATATAATTGGAAATAACAAAGAGGCTGTCGAGCAGGTAAATCCAGGCTCGAAAATAGGAAATATCGCCGTTGGCGAATATGTAGCACCGCGCGAAAGCAACGTGAAGAGCATCCTGCTTCACACTCCGGCGCTCACAACTACCAAAGGCACTATCCGAGTGAAAGCACAGGTTGTTGGCAGCATAGAACCCGACTCGGTGGTGGTCTATCCGCGCCACATCTCGTTTTGGAGCGACCACAACACACTATACCGCATGAATCGAACGAGTGCCTACGACTATGAGGTGGAAATTCCATCGGCAGATGCGGAATACAATATTGTGGTGTATAATGAAGGCAAAGCAACCACCTACCCGCAAGGAGTTGAAGGAACGCCACTCGATTGGGATTTCACAGACTACCGCTATTACAGCACAAAAGTAATGGAGAAAGACACTCCGATGGTTCTCGTGAGAGCAAATGCATCGCTCAGCGACATTGAGATGGCAACAATACCCAATTATTCCCGAATAGGTTGCCGCTACTCGGGCGAAGAGCCTACAGGCGTAGATTATATGGAATTTACAATGACAGCATCGACCGACTCGACAAGCCTATACCTGCGCAAATGGGTAGGCGACATTGTAAACGGCACTTCCAAGCAGAGAATTAATGTGTCGATAGGGACAATCGAGGGCGTGCAAGAGATTGATATTGCAGTGATAACAAAAATGGGTATAACATATAGGAAAAGATTGAAGGTTTACAACAATGGGATTCTAAAAATGGATTTGTCGGAAATGAGTCAAGATTACACTGCACTCATTCCGGCGCCCTATCCCGATTTTCTCAATCGAAAGTTCTATACACCGGAATCCATTCCATTAAAGACCGAAGAAATTGAACAGATAGAGATATCTACTCCGGCAGTGGAGAAAGGCAGCACGGTGAGACTTCAACTGCGAAGTGTATGGCTCGAATAAGGGCAAAAAATCATTCCCCTGAAACTTAAACAAACAAATAACAATAAACCTAAAAACTAAACAAAAACAATGAACAGTAGAACCAAACTCAGTTATGTGCTCATGCTGTTGCCGATATTTGTAATGGCAATGCTCCCATTGCGGGCAAACGCACAAGGCACAACAAGGACTGTCAGCGGAACAGTGTATGACGAGACATCGGAACCGCTGATTGGAGCATCGGTTGTAGCACAAGGAAGCACCACAGGTGCAGCGACCGACATTGATGGCAAATTCAGCCTCACAGTGCCCAAAACAGTGAAAAATCTCGAAATCACCTATGTGGGCTATGAAAAAGCCGTTGTAGCGATTCCCGAATCGGGTATTGTGAGCGTAACGCTTAAACCTAATGCCCAAGTGATGGAGGAAGTGGTAGTAATCGGCTACGGTGTACAGAAGAAAAACGACCTCACCGGTTCGATTTCCACAGTTGGAGAAAAAGACTTCAACCAAGGTTTAATCTCATCACCGGAGCAACTTGTAAACGGTAAAGTGGCAGGTGTCCAGATTGTAAACTCCGGAGGCTCGCCAACAGCAGGCAGCACTATCAGAATTAGAGGCGGAGCATCGCTCAATGCGTCTAACGACCCGCTTATCGTGCTCGACGGAGTGCCGATGGAAGTTGGCGGCTCGGTGAGCGGAAGCGGAAACTTCCTCAGCCTCATCAACCCCAACGACATCGAGTCGATGACCGTGTTGAAAGACGCATCATCCACAGCAATCTACGGCTCACGCGCTTCAAATGGTGTAATTATTATCACCACAAAAAAAGGGAGCGGAAACGACCGCATCAAAGTGAATTTCCAAACCACCAACTCACTGCAAACACGCACCAAGGTTGCCGATATGCTCACAGCCGAAGAGATGATTCCGATTGTGAACCAATTCGGTACCGAAAAACAGAAAGCGCTCATCAACACCGACGTCAACACCGATTGGAACGATGAAATCTACAAGACCGCATACGGAACCGACAACAACCTGAGCGTTGCCGGACGATTTACAAAAGATTTTCCATTTAGAGTGTCGTTGGGATACTACAACCAGGATGGTATCCTCAAGACCGACAATGCCACACGCTACACGGCAAGTGTATCGCTGTCGCCTTCGTTCTTCAACAACTATCTCCGCTTCAATATCAACGGAAAAGGGACTATAAACCAGAACCGCTTTGCCAACACATCGGCAATTTGGGGAGGCGCAACCCACAGCCCCTTCACCCCTATCTATGATAGCGACCCCAACAGCCCGTTTGGGGGATATTACGAGGCTCACGATGCCAATTATGTGCCCATAACCGGTGCTACAGGCAACCCCGTAGGACTCCTCTTGAACCGCAAAGACACAAGCAAAGTGTATCGATTAATCGGCAACATCGACGTGGATTACCGCATGCACTTCCTCCCCGACTTGAGGCTCCACGCCACTGCCGGATATGACTATTCCGAAGGAAAAGGCGATATTTATGTGCCTGCATCGGCATATCAATACTACAACTCCAAGGGTCGCGACTATAGTTACGGTCCACAGAAGAACCACAACAAATTGCTCACCCTCTATCTCAACTACAACAGAGAATTCAAGGAGATAAAGAGCACCCTTGATGTAACAGCCGGTTACGACTATCAATTCTGGAAATATACCAACGCCGCATTCACCGAAGTGAACACCGAAGGAGTGAATCAAGCGACATCGGCAGCCGCCGACCAACGCCACGCCCTCATCTCCTACTACGGTCGTGTGAACTACTCATTTGATTCGCGCTATTTACTCACAGCCACAGTGCGTCGCGACGGTTCGTCTCGCTTCAGCCAAGACAACCGCTGGGGTACATTCCCATCGGTAGCCCTTGCGTGGAGACTTTCCAACGAATCGTTCTTCGAGCCGATAAAGAACGTAATGAACGACTTCAAATTACGCCTTAGTTATGGTGTAACAGGACAGCAAGACGGCATTGCCAATTACAGTTACATGCCCATCTACACAATAAGTCAAAGCGGCGCCGATTATATGTTTGGTGGCACCCCAATCAGCACCTATCGCCCGGCTGCCTACAACGCCAACCTCAAATGGGAAACGACCAAAGCATACAATGCCGGAATCGATTTCGCATTCCTCAACAACCGCATTTCGGGAACAGTTGATTACTACAACCGCAAGACCGAAGACCTCCTCGCAACCGTGCCGTCGGCTGCAGGAACCAACTTCGACAAGCAACTACTCACCAATGTGGGCAACATAAAAAGCAGCGGTGTTGAAATCGCCGTGAGCGCAACAGCAATCCAAACAAGAGATTTCACTTGGACCATAAGCGCAAATGCCACTTGGCAGAAAAACGAAATTACCAACCTGAAACTCAACAAGGATGCCGAATCGCCTAACACACTGGTAGGAGCCATCGAGTCGCACTATGTGCAAGTGTTGTCCGAAGGCTATGCACCATATAGTTTCTATGTGTATAAGCAAATCTATGATGAGGCAACCGGACTTCCAATAGAGGGACTTTATGCCGACCTTAACGGAGACGGCGTTGTGGATACAAAAGATAAATACCGCTACCACTCCCCTGCTCCCGACTGGATTTTCGGTCTGAGCACCTCGCTTCAATGGAAGAAATGGACTTTGAGCACCAGTCTTCGCGCCAACGTGGGTAACTATCTGTACAACGGAATGGCAATGAACACAGGCGCATGGGAGACAGTGTTCTACAACGACTATCAACTCAACCGCCTCAACCGCAGTTACAACGGCACTCATTTCGTAACTCGCCAGCACGAGAGCGACCATTATGTGGAAAATGCCTCGTTTGTGAAGATGGACAACTTGCAGATCGGCTACAACTTCGGTAAAATCGCAAAATGGTGTAGCCTTAACGTGTCGGCAATGATACAAAACGTGTTCACCATCACCAATTACTCGGGAGTTGACCCGGAGTCGCAGAGCGGTATCGACATGAGCGTGTATCCGCGTCCGCGCATCTACTCATTGACCCTCGGTCTTGATTTCTAACATTCAAATAAACCAAATACAATTAACACAATGAAAAAGATAATATATTCTATTTCGATATTGCTGATGGTGGCTTTGACGGCTTGCACCGACGACCTTAATCAGCGTCCGCAGACCGAGGTTGACGCAGATGCCGTGTATGCCAACCCCGAAAACTACCAAATGGTGCTTGCCAAACTCTATGCCTCGTTTGTGATAGCAGGGCAAGAAGAAGGTGGCGGAAATGCCGACATTGCAAGCAACAACGGACACGATTTCTTGCGCGGATACTTCAACTTGCAAGAAGGACCCACAGACGAAATGGCAGCCACATGGCTGAGCGGCGACAAAATGGAAGGGCTGAGTTATATGACTTGGGATGCCGACGACCCATGGATTGCCGACACATACTACCGCGCATATTACACCATCGCACTGTGCAACGAATTTCTTCGCCATGCAGGAGATGATGCCATTGGAGGATTTTCATCGGAGCAACAAGCCAACATCCGCCAATATCGTGCCGAGGCTCGCTTCCTCCGCGCCCTATCCTACTATTTTGTACTCGATTTGTTTGGCAAAGGTCCGTTTGTCGATGAAACGATGCCGGTGGGCGCATTCACTCCCGAGGCATACACCAACGCTCAAATTTTCGACTTTATAGAAAGCGAATTGAAAGCGATAGAAAGCGAACTGCCCGAACGCGCGACAGTGGTGTATGGCCACGCTCCCCAAGGCGCTGCATGGGCACTTCTTGCCCGACTTTACCTCAATGCCGAGGTGTATGGAGCAGGAAACCACTATACCGATTGCATCACCTATTGCAAAAAGGTAATCAATGCCGGCTACACCCTCGCTAAAGACCCGATACACTATTCCTACACCGAGCAACTCGAGGACGGAACCACAGTGGAGGTGCAAGGCGACTTCTCGGCTTACGAAACTCTCTTCTCTGCCGACAATGACAAGCGCACCAACGAACTTATCTTCAACTTCGTCGTAGATGGCACAAACACAGTGTCATGGGGTGCTTCAACCTATATCGTGTGTGGCGAATGTGGAAACTCAAGCGCACAAAACCCGGCAAATTACGGTTTGACAAGCGGCTGGGGCATGTTCCGCCTGCGCGGAGAGATTCCGGCACTTTTCGGAGATGTGGAAAACACCGGAGACAGCCGTGCCATGTTCTTCACAACCGAGCAAAATCAATGGCTCGACAAAGCGATAGACGACCAATCGTACGGCTATTTCGGAGAGAAGTTTAACAACCTCACCGACGGAGGAAAACCGGCAAGCGACACAGCCGCCGACGGCGCAAGCATCGATTATCCGGTGTTCCGCCTCGCCGATGTTTATCTTATGGCTGCCGAGGCTGTACTTCGCGGAGGTAGCGGCTACAGCAAAGAAGAAGTGCTTGGCTTCGTGAATGAAATCCGCGAGCGCGCCTACGGCGATGCAAGTGGCAACATTAACGCCGCTCAACTCACATTGAATTTCATACTCGACGAACGCGGACGCGAAATGTGGTGGGAATGCACTCGCCGCACCGACCTTATCCGCTTCGGGCTATTCACCGGTGGAGACTATTTGTGGCAGTGGAAAGGTGGCGTAGTGGATGGACGCTCCACCAACAGCCGTTACAATGTGTATCCTATCCCTACAGCAGAATTATCTGCCAACCCCAACCTCAAGAACGAAAATTACTAATCAACCTCGAAAACGATGAAAAAGATAAACTATATCCTCATGGCATTGGTGGCAATGTTAGCCACAGGATGCGACAAAGATGGTGATATTCTCACCACAAAAGGAGCCGATGCGGTTACAGTTGACGGTTCGGGCGACATTGTGCTCACCTATGAAAACTCGGGAGCACTTGCGCTCACCCTCTATTGGAACGACAATGGCACTCTCGCCCTCAGCAATCCGCTGGTAGAGGCACCCAAGAACGCAACGACAAACACCGTGCAGTTCTCTGACACACAAGATTTCGAGCGCACAAGCGATATCATCTGCGACCAAGGTCAATTTTCAATCCAATTAACCGCAGCCCAACTCAATTCAGCCATTGCCAAAGTGGGTTTCATCGAGGCAGTGTCCAAACCTCTGTATATTCGCATAAAATCGACTCTCGGAGCAAACATCTCCCCCACCTACAGCAATACACTCGTGGTGAATGTAACACCCTACGTTATTGATATGAGCGTAGGCTTCATTCTCGATTCCAATAAGGCTGAAACCGGCAACACACTCGCATCGCCGGCATCGGATGGCATCTACAAAGGCTTCATGGGTGTGTCGGGATGGTATAACTGGTATTTGCGCGAAGGCGACGGCACAACATGGGGCAACACCGGTGTCGAAGGCTCGGAATTCCACATCTCGAGCGACGACAGCAAGTGGAATTTCTGGTTCCCCGGCGTGGAAGGCTGCTATTATGTGATTGTAGATACCAACAAAGAGGAATGGAGCGCACTCCTAATCCCATCGCTCACTGTAACAGGAGCACTCGAAGGCGAAATGACATTCAATCGCAAGCAAAACACCTGGACTCTCACTTGCAACGCGGCATCGGCAGGTAACGGCAAGATTAAAATTTCCGGTACGGGTAAGCAATACAATGTGAATACCAAGTGTGTCGATGACGATGCTATTGAAACACCGGTGGGCTTCGGCTCTACAGGCGATGCTATCACATTCGGCAACGATGCCGGCGAGATAAGCATCAACATTCCTGCAACTGGAGAAGTAACGCTCACACTCAACCTCAGCGACCCCAACGCATGGAATTGCGACGTGCAACAAGGTGCCGGAGAACCTGTCGAAGAGGTTGCCAAGTATCTCTATCTCGTGGGTATCGACGATGGAATATCCGGTAGTTGGACATTCGACAACACAATTAAGCTCTACAACGAGGACGACCTCAACTATGCCGCTCTTTGCAATGTAAATTCACTCTGGGGATACCAGATTGCCACCGAAGAGGGTAACTGGAGCTCGGTATATACAATGGCGGAAGGTGATGCCGAGTCGGGCACACTCGAGATGGCGGGTTCGACCAACATCCCCGCTCCCACACCGGGATTATACCTCATCAATGCCTCGCTCAAGTATCTCACCTACAACACGATGGCGGTGAACGGCGTTCAATACACCGGTATTAACGACAACTGGGATTTGCATGAAATGACAGCGACATCAACACCGGGTGTATATACAGCCGAAATCGATGTTACGGCAGCATCGTCTTGGGGATTCCAAATCATCCTCAATCAAGATTGGGGACAGAAATTTGGTGGAAGCAATGGCGAACTCTACTACCAAGGCGCCAACATCACCGACGACGCAGCACTTGCAGGCAACACATGTATCCTCACCGTTGACCTGTGCAAATGCACCTACACAATGACTGTGAAATAAATTTCAACAAAGATGGGGCAAGGGTTGTGAAACAACCTACCTCTTGCCCCATCTAATAAAAACAACATTAAATAATTAGAAATTATGGGCATTATAAAAAATATATTATTGGCTACCGCTTGCGTCGCACTTTTCAATGCTTGCACACAAGAAAGCCCGATTACAATCGGTGGAACTACCGATGAGCCACAACCTATCGACAGAACAGCATTTGCCAAGGGCGCAGATGTGAGTTGGCTATCTCAACTCGAGAGTCAGGGTTACAAGTTCTACACCGCAGATGGCGTGGAAAAAGAGTGCATGACTCTCCTCAAGGAAGATTGTGGAGTGAATGCGATTCGCCTTCGCGTGTGGGTAAACCCCGTCGAGGGATGGAACAACATAGATGATGTTGTGTATAAGGCTCGTCGCGCCAACGACCTCGGATTGCGACTTATGATTGATTTCCATTTTAGCGACACCTGGGCAGACCCCGCCAACCAGATTACTCCGGCAGCATGGAGCGATTATGGTATATCGGAATTGAAAGAAGCTGTTGCAGGACATGTAACAGAGATGCTTACCAAGTTAAATAATCTTAAAATACAGCCTGAATGGGTGCAGATAGGCAATGAAACGCGCGGCGGTATGTTATATCCTACAGGGGAGTATAGCAATGGTGAAAATTATGCCGCCCTTGTAAACTCGGCATACGATGCTATCAAGGCTGTGTTTCCCGAGGCGATAGCCATTATACATCTCGACAGCGGTAACCGACTCGACCTATACACTCGCATTTTCGGCACTCTGAAAAACTATGGCGGAAAATATGACATGATAGGAATGTCGCTCTATCCCGATGCCGACAACTGGGATTCGATGGCTACAACTTGCCTAAACAACATAAACAGCGTAGCACAAACCTACGGCGTGCCTGTAATGATTTGCGAAGTGGGTATGGACTACACCGAAGGCGAAACTTGCAGCAAACTTATCGCCAAATTAATGAGTGGTGCAGGAAGCAATCTCAAAGGTATCTTCTATTGGGAACCCGAGGCACCTGCAGGCTACAATGGAGGTTACAACAAAGGATGTTTTGATGAAGGAAGACCCACCCAAGCCCTCGACCCATTCAAAAACTGATTGTTGCGCCGGATACAAATATAACACTAAAACTACTTTGTAATGAAATTAACAACATTCATAATAACTGCCATAGCCACATCGACAATCGCTTACGGCGCGCGCCAAGAGTCGTTGTTGAAGGATTCATGGATGTTTTGCCGCGGAGAAATCACCGCTTCCTCTCAATGGGAAACGGTGAGTGTTCCTCACGACTGGGCTATCTATGGACCCTTTGACCGCAATAACGACTTGCAGATGGTGGCTGTTGAGCAGAATGGCGAGCAGGAAGCCTCGTGGAAAACAGGACGCACCGGCGGATTGCCATTCATAGGTAAAGGCACCTACAAGAGAACTTTTGAGGTGTCGGACACCACCGAGCGTTGCATCACCTTGCTATTCGACGGAGCCATGAGCAATGCCCATGTGAAAGTAAACGGCAAGGAGGTGGGTTACTGGCCCTACGGTTACAATTCGTTCTATATCGATATCAACTCGGCAGTGGTTCCGGGAGAAAACACACTCGAGGTGAACCTTGAAAATTTCGAGCAAGCGTCGCGATGGTATCCCGGTGCCGGACTTTACCGCAATGTGCATCTCATCAACACTCACCGTGTGCATATCCCCGTGTGGGGAACATACGTTACCACACCCGAAGTGAACGATTCCTTAGCCTCCGTGAAACTTAGCATTGAAATAGCGGGAGCAAAAAAACTCGACAAGTGGCCCAATGGCGAGAAAGTGATGGTTACCACCGTGATAAAGAATCCTGACGGAACAGAGGTTGCACGCAAAGAGAATGAATACATAGCAAGAGGGCAGCAAATCTGCCAGAATTTTCTCATCGAGAATCCTCAATTGTGGAGCACCGAGTCCCCCGCCCTTTATGTGGCTACCACAACGCTCAGCGTGAATGGAGAACAGGTTGACTCATACGACACACGATTCGGTTTAAGGTCGATAAAATACATCCCGGAGAAGGGCTTTTTCCTCAATGGAAAACCGACAAAGTTTAAAGGGGTGTGCAACCACCACGATTTGGGTCCGCTTGGAGCGGCAATCAACCGTTCGGCACTCAGGCATCAGGTGGAAATGCTCAAAGATATGGGAGCAAATGCCATCCGCACTTCACACAATATGCCGGCACCCGAACTTGTCGAATTGTGCGACGAACTCGGAATGATGCTCATGGTGGAACCGTTTGACGATTGGAGTTACCGCCCTAAATCGCCCAATGGCTACGGTCGCTTTTTCAACGAGTGGGCAGAACGCGACATGGAGAATATGGTGAAACACTATCGAAACTCCCCCGCTGTGGTGATGTGGTCGATTGGAAATGAAGTTACAGGACAATGGAGCCCTGTGGGAATGGACGAACTTGTAATGCTTCAAGAGATAATCCACAGGCTCGACCCCACCCGTCCGGCAACTTGTGGCTGCGACCAAATCGGGTCGGTGCTCGACAACGGCTTTGCAGCGACTCTCGATATTCCCGGTTTCAATTATAAGCCTCAATACTACGATGAGTGTCATAAACGCCTCCCTCAAGGGCTGATTCTCGGCTCAGAGACTGCTTCGACGGTGTCGAGCCGCGGTGTGTATCACTTCCCGGTGCAGTGGGGCGAACATTTCACTACAACTCACCCCGACCACCAAAGCAATGGCTATGACAATGAGTCCTGCTCGTGGAGCAACACCCCCGACATCGACTTTGCCCGCGACGAAGATAACGAATGGGTAATCGGGCAGTTTGTTTGGACCGGCTTCGACTATCTTGGCGAGCCATCCCCCTACGACACCGATGCCTGGCCCAATCACAGTTCGGTGTTTGGAATCATCGACCTTGCATCTCTCCCCAAAGACCGATACTACCTCTATCGCTCGGTGTGGAACAAAGAGCAACCCACCTTGCACATCCTTCCGCATTGGAACTGGAAAGGGCGTGAAAACCAAATCACCCCGGTGTTTGTCTATACAAGCTATCCCAAAGCGGAACTGTTTATCAATGGCAAAAGTTGTGGCGTGCGAGAGAAAAACGACTCGACTCTAACCAACCGCTACCGTCTCATGTGGAACGAAGTGAAATATCAGCCCGGAGAGGTGAAAGTGGTTGCATACGATGAGCAAGGGAATCGCGCAATGGAAAAGAGTATTCGCACGGCAGGCAAGCCACACCACTTAGTGGCAACCGCCAACAAAGCGGCACTCTCTGCCGATGGCGAAGAACTCGCATACATCACCGTGCAGGTTGCCGATAAAGAGGGAAACATCGTGCCCACCGACAGCCGCCTCGTGAAATTCAAAGTTGCCGGAGCAGGGAGTTTCCGTGCCACTGCCAACGGCGACCCCACATGCCTCTATTCTTTCCAAGGCATGGAAATGCCATTGTTCAGCGGAGCACTCACCGCTATCGTTCAAGCAGGCCGAGAGCAAGGGAAAATCACCTTTGAGGCACACGCAAAAGGTGTGAAACCATGCACAATTACAATCGATGTGAAATAAATAACTAAACCAATAAAAATAACCTGAAAATGAAAGAGAAAATTAAAGAACTCGTTAAGGAATTGTTTGCCGACGGAGCATCGCTTTACGCGTCATCGGGACGTATCAACCTCATCGGCGAGCACACAGATTACAACGGTGGATTTGTATTCCCCGGAGCCATAGACAAGTGTATCAAAGCCAAAATCAAAGAAAACGGCAGCGACAAAGTGCGCGTTTATTCGATAGATATTGATGATTATGCCGAATTTGGACTCAACGAAGAGGATGCCCCGGCACAACAGTGGGCACGCTACATCTTCGGAGTGTGCCGCGAAACAATCAAGCGTGGCGGCACAGTGAAAGGGTTTGACGCAATGTTTGCCGGCGATATTCCGCTCGGTGCCGGATTGTCCTCTTCGGCAGCACTCGAATCTTGCTTCGCATTTGCCCTCAACGACATGTTCAACGATAACAAAATATCGAAATACGAACTTGCACGCATCGGGCAATCGACAGAACATAACTATTGCGGTGTGAACTGCGGTATCATGGACCAATTTGCATCGGTTCACGGCAAGAAAGACTGCCTTATGCGCCTCGACTGCCGTTCCGGCGAATTTGAGTATTTTCCATTCAAAGCCGACGGCTACAAACTTGTGCTTGTAGATTCTGTAGTGAAACACGAATTGGTGGATTCGCCCTACAACAAGCGTCGCGAATCGTGCGAGCGTGTTGCCAAGGCATTAGGTATCGAGACTCTCCGCGATGCCGAGATGGACGATCTCAATCGCATCAAAGACCAAATTACAATGGAAGACTATATGCGAGCAGAATATGTAATTGGAGAGAAAGAACGTGTTCTCGCAGTGTGTGAAGCACTCGAGAAAGGCGATTTCGAGACCGTTGGACAAAAGATGTATGAAACCCATGCCGGAATGTCGAAATTATATGAGGTAAGTTGCGAAGAACTCGATTTCCTCAACGACATCGCCAAAGAATGTGGTGTTACCGGTTCGCGAATCATGGGTGGCGGATTTGGCGGCTGCACAATCAACCTCGTGAAGAATGAACTCTATGACAATTTCATCGCAACTGCCACCGAAAAATTCGCCGCGAAATATGGTCATGCTCCCAAAGTGTATGATGTAGTGATTTCTGATGGTGCACGTCGAATCTCATAATACAGCAAGATGAAATTTTCAAAACGCATAGTGCCATCGTCGAAGGGAGATATTACTATCTACACACTAACCAATGCCTGCGGTGCAAGCATCGAGGTTTCGTCGCTCGGAGCGGGCATAGTGTCGGCGGTGGTCCCCAATAACAAAGGGGAAATGGCAGATGTGGTGCTCGGATATGCCGACCCCACCGACTATCTGTATGATGGTCCGTGTGCGGGAAAGGTGCCGGGACGATATGCCAACAGGATAGCAAAAGGACAATTCTCGGTGGGTGGCAAAAAGTATCAACTCGCTATAAATAACGGTCCGAACGCCCTGCACGGTGGTCCCGAAGGCTTCCAAAACCAAATTTGGGAAAGCGAGGTAATCGGCGACCAAGTGGTGTTCACCCTGTTGAGTCCCGACGGAGATGAGAACTATCCAGGCAACATGACCGTAACAGTCAAATATTCCTGGGATGACGAATGCCGACTTTGCGCCGACTTTGAAGCGGTGTGCGATGCCGACACTATCGTGAATCTCACCAACCACACCTACTTCAACCTTGCAGGGGAAAACTCAGGTACTGTTCTTGACCACACGTTGTGGCTCGCTGCAACGAATTATGTCCCAACCGACGATACTCTTGTTCCTACCGGTGCCATTGATGCCGTAGAAGGCAATCCAATGGATTTCACATCACCGAAGCCGCTCGGACAGGATATAAAAGCCGATTTCCCGGCGCTCGTGTATGGCAAAGGATATGACAACTGCTGGCTCATCGACAATTGGGACAAAACGGTGAAATGCATCGCGCGCCTCGCCTGCAAGGAAGCAGGGCGAGTTCTCGAGGTGAGCACCGACCAGCCCGCAGTGCAAATCTACACCGGCAACTGGCTCGCAGGCTCCCCGGTGAGCAAGAGCGGACGCAGCTACAACGACTACGAAGGTGTGGCTATTGAGTGCCAGGGTGTGCCCGACGCTCCCAACAAGCCTCAATTCCCATCGCAAGAATTGAAAGCAGGCGATAAATATCACCGCACTATAATTTTCTCATTCAAGACTGATAAATAAATCGAATATGAAACCAACTTTATTCGTTTTGGCTGCAGGAATGGGCAGCCGCTACGGAGGATTGAAACAACTCGACGGACTTGGACCTCACGGCGAGACCATTATGGACTATTCTATCTATGATGCCATTCGCTCGGGTTTTGGCAAAGTCGTATTTGTGATAAGAAAAGACTTTGAGGATGATTTCCGCTCAAAAATCTTGTCGAAATATGAAAACCACATCCCGGTGGAGGTGGTGTTCCAATCGACCGACGCACTTCCGGAAGGATTCTCATGCCCGGCAGACCGCACTAAGCCGTGGGGAACAAACCACGCATTGCTTATGGGCGCCGAAGTGATTCATGAGCCTTTTGCGGTAATCAATGCCGACGACTTTTACGGTCGCGATAGTTTTAGAGTGATCGCAGAGGAATTAATGAAGATGGATGGCGCTAATAACTACTGCATGGTGGGCTTCCGCGTGGGCAACACCATGTCGGAGAGCGGCACGGTGGCTCGCGGTGTGTGCGAGAATGTCAACGGCTATCTCACCACTGTGGTTGAGCGCACTTCAATCGGATACAAAGGGGATGCTATTGTGTTCACCGATGAAAACGACATAGAACATACTCTCGACCCGGAAACGCCCGTGTCGATGAATATGTGGGGATTCACACCCGACTATTTCGCCTATTC
>JBJEKB010000110.1:0-3835 GCA_051878395.1 Muribaculaceae bacterium | reverse complement strand
TAACCGCCCCCTAAGCCCCGGACCCCTCCGGGGCTTTCTTATTCTATATCCCCCGAAGAATTTTAGTGATAAAAATTGTAAAAATGCACTTCATTTCTATTTTTATTGCTAACTTGCACCATGAAAAATGGTATTTGACAATATGGAAAACAAACTTCAATCCTCCAACGAGGATATTATCTCAAGAATTAGGTATTTGATGAGTGAGATGCACCTCAATCAGGGGCAGTTTGCTCGTCGTGTGGAGATGGATGCCACCAATATGTCGAAGCATCTCAATGGAAAACTCCCTATCAGCGACACTCTTATCAATAAAATAGCGGTGAATCTTGGTGTGTCGCGTGAGTGGCTCCGATACGGCAAAGACCTCCCCTTTGCCAAGGATGGGGCGCATTTCGAGCCCGGACTTATCAATGTTGCCAATCGCGACCTCGTTCCTACATACGTGGGGACACCGGTTTACGACATTGATGTAGCCGCAGGATGCTCGCCGAGAGCCATGATGTTCTCCGATGACAATATCGTGGGCAATATCAACCTCCCTGCAGTGGCTCCCAACTGCCGCATCGTGCAGGTGAGTGGCGACAGCATGACACCGATTATCAACAGCGGTGATATGGTGGCGATTCGCGAGATAGAATCGACCGAAATTATCTTCTGGGGGCAAATCTACGTTGTGATTCTCGACGATTACCGGCTTGTGAAGTATCTGCGCAAGCACGACGACCCTTCCATGGTAATTCTGCGCAGCGAGAACCCAAATTACGACGATATCGAGGTTCCGCGCTCCAAAATCCGCCAACTTTTCCTCGTGCAGAATGTAATTCGTATCGATTCGCGCTTGTAGAGCGATAATTACACAAAAAATTTGCCGGATTTGAATTTATTTTCTTACCTTTGAAAATCAAAATTTTAAAACCGATATAGATATGCAATATTGGGCAGTTATTGATAATGAAAGAAAAGGACCTATGACTTTCGACGAGTTGAAAGCATTAGGTATAGCTCCCTCTACACTTGTGTGGAAAGAGGGTTTGGAAAATTGGGTTCCTGCCAAGGAAATTGAGGAACTCGCGCCACTTTTTGAAGAAATTCCACTTCCCACGCCTTCGATACCCGAGCCCGAGCCCGAAAGCGCTCCGGCTCCCGAAGCCGCCCCCGCACCCACTCCGGCTCCCGAGGCTGAGCATACCGATGAATGGCAAAACGGCTTTTCTGCCGGATGGGCTGCCGCAACCAATCGCGGTGCCACCAATGAAGCGCCGCAACAGCCTGCGCCGTTCTCGCAACCTCAGCAGCCCGGCGTCGATTGTCCGCCCACCTATTTGTGGCTTGCTATCACCGTGCTTGTGGTTATGACGCTATGCTGCTGCAATCCGTTTGGGTTGATTGCCATTGTGCCGCTCGTCTATGCCACCAAGGTGAAGAACGCATACGAAATGGGCGATGTGGAAAATGCTAAGTCGTATTCGTCGAAGGCTCTTTATTGGAGTATCGGAACCATCTTTATCAGCATTGTGTTGGGAATCATTTATTTTATTGTCAACTTGTTTGTGTCTTACCTGGTTAATCTTCTCAACATTTGATGAGCGGTTTCCAAAAGCGACTAATAATAACCGCGATGGCTATTGTCATCGCGGCTTTACTTTTTTTGCTTTATTATTATGTGGCTCCTGCGGTGCCGTGGCTCATGCCGAAATGCATGTTTCACGAGTTTACCGGCTATCGCTGCCCCGGCTGTGGGCTCCAGCGAGCGCTTGTTGCGGCTCTGCATGGCGATTTCGCCGCTGCCATCCGCTATAACTACAGCCTCCTTGTCACCATCCCGGTGCTTGCGCTCTATCTCATGGCGTGGGTGCTGCGTGAGAGGCTCCCGCGTTTATATCGGTTTCTCGGGAGCCTGACCACATTTTTAATCCTCCTTGTGCTGATGCTTGCCTGGTGGATTGGTCGCAACATCGCAGGGGTGTAGCGATACTATTTCTTGTAGGCGTCGTGGTGCACGTTCTTGATGGCGCGTCCCGATGGCTCGTTCATGTTCTTGAACGATTCGTCCCAAGCGAGAGCCTCGGCGGTGCTACATGCCACCGACGGCACCGACGGCACGCATTGCGCGGCTGTCATCGACGGGAAATGCTCCTCGAATATCTCGCGGTAGTAGTACTCCTCCTTGCAGCGCGGCGGGTTCACCGGGAAGCGCTTGGCGGCATTCTCCATCATTTCGTCGGTTACTTTGCTGCTTGTGATTTCCTTGAGGGTGTCTATCCAGCTGTAGCCCACGCCATCGGAGAATTGCTCTTTCTGGCGCCATGCAACGCTCTCGGGGAGCATGTCTTCAAATGCCTTGCGCAAGATATATTTCTCCATTTTGCCATCTTTAGCCATTTTTGCCTCGGGATTGGTGCGCATTGCCACATCGAGGAACTCGGTATCGAGGAACGGCACACGCCCTTCCACGCCCCATGCCGCAAGTGCCTTGTTGGCGCGCAGGCAGTCGTAGAGGTGTAGTTTCTTGATTTTCCTCACTGTCTCCTCGTGAAATTCCTTGGCATTCGGCGCCTTGTGAAAATAGAGGTAGCCGCCGAAAATCTCGTCGGCGCCTTCGCCCGAAAGCACCATCTTGATTCCCATCGACTTGATGACCCTCGCCAGGAGGTACATCGGCGTTGATGCCCGCACGGTGGTTACATCGTAGGTTTCGATATAGTAAATCACGTCGCGGATGGCATCGAGGCCCTCTTGCACGGTGTAGTTGATTTCGTGATGCACGGTGCCGATATGCTTGGCAACCTTGCGCGCAGCTTCGAGGTCGGGCGCTCCCTTGAGCCCCACGGCAAACGAGTGCAGGCGCGGCCACCATGCCGCTTCCTTCCCATCCTCTTCGATGCGTTTTGGGGCAAACTTGGCTGCAATAGCCGAAATGATAGAGGAGTCGAGACCGCCCGAGAGGAGTACGCCGTAGGGCACATCGCTCATGAGTTGGCGTTTCACGGCATCTTCGAGAGCCTTGCGTATTTCGGCGCTCGATGCGTCGTTCTCCTTCACTGCGTCATACGATTCCCAGTCGCGCGTGTACCACCGCTTTGTCTCGTGTGTGTCGCTGCGGTAGATGTGTCCCGGCAAGAATGGCTCAATCGACTGGCACACACCCTCAAGCGCCTTGAGTTCGCTCGCAAAATAGGTGCCGCCGTTGCTGTCGAAGCCGATATACAGCGGAATCACCCCAATCGGGTCGCGCGCAGCGATGAGCAGGTTTTTCTCGCTGTCGTAGAGGGTAAAAGCGTAGATGCCATTGAGGTCGTCGAGGAAGTCGAGCCCTTTTTCGAGGTAGAGGGGGATAATCACCTCGCAGTCGCTGCCGGTTGCGAAATTGTATTTTCCGGCAAAACTTGCGCGGATGTCGCGGTGATTGTAGATTTCTCCGTTTACGGCAAGAATAATTTTGCCATTTTCCGATTTCAGCGGCTGTCCGCCCGATTCCGGATCGACAATCGAGAGGCGCTCGTGTGCCAAAATCGCATGTTCAGAGCAGTATATGCCCGACCAATCGGGTCCACGGTGCCTGATTCGCTTTGCCATTTTCAAAACTGTGGACCTGTCTCCCGAAATATCTAATTTACTGTTGAAAAGTGTTACTATTCCGCACATATATCTTGTATCTTTTATTATTTGGCTGCAAATTTAGTAATATTAAATCAAAATGCAATAAAAATAGCGGAAAATTACGCAATTTGAAAGAAAATTATTTTTATCGCTATCTTTGTGCTATTGCCCTAAGAACCGAAAAATCGTGCCGGCAAAAACGATTTTTTGGCGGCATACATTGTTTTATTTG
>JBJEKB010000109.1:0-17448 GCA_051878395.1 Muribaculaceae bacterium | reverse complement strand
AGCGAGGATGCCTTCGATGCATCGCACTATAACCTTACCAAGGTTAATATGCCCGGAGACAGATACCGCGATTTTGCCGGCAACGCAATTTGGAAAAAGTTCGCCAATCTCAAACACCCGGAAATGTATGCCTACAAGCTCGTTGACGGCGGCTACTCTATCCGCAAAGGTGATAACGCACTCGTGGAGGACTTCACGGGTATAGTCGAAATTCCCGCAACATACAATTCGCTCGATGTGGTAGCTATTGAAGCAGGCGCATTCCAAGACCTGCCATATCTCGACGGTGTTACCCTCCCCGAAGGCTTGACCTCCATTGGTGCTGAAGCGTTTGCAGACGGCTGCACTACCGTAATCAACAAAAGCAAAGTGCCTCTCACCGAAGATGCCTGCCCCTCTTCAGCCTTTTACTCATACAAAGATGTTACACTCACTGTGCCATTTGGAAGCCTTGATGCTTATAGTAGCACTGCACCATGGAGTAATTTCACCACTATCGAGCAAGGCATCGGCGAGCGCGCTCTCTCTGTTCCGACGGCTTCTCCCGAATCGGGCGACTTTAGCCGCTCTTTCGATTTGACACTCAACAACCACAACTCCGGAGGAACAATTTACTATTACGTTGTTTCAGAAGGCGACGATGAAAATGCTGTTCATCCCACCTTCCCCTTCACCGATCCAATCACTATCCCCACCAAAACCAGCAAAGTGTGGGCTTATATCAGCTGGGATTATATCGACGGTGTAATCTGCAGCGACGCGGTTTCGTTTGATTATAAATATGTGCCTATCGTCACCGAGGTTGGTCTCGACAAGGTGTTGAGCGCGGAGGTCGATGATAAAGTTGTTATCAACACACCCCTCTATGGCCATTATCACGATGGCGAATATCTCTACGCCTCGACAATGGGCAACAGCGGCTCTGCAAAGAACACCTTCAACGATGATAAGAAAGAAGAATGGTGGAGCGACAAAGAAGGCGACTTCAACCAGGAAGACTGGGTGGCTATCTCCGGCTTGTCTGACGACTTTGAAGGGCAGGAAATCGAGAGCGGCAAAATGGCTACCGTAATCTCCAACACCGCATATCCTGTTATCACATTCGACGAGAGCGTAAATTCCACAAGTGCCACTATGGGCATCAACACATTCCGTGTGGCAAACTTCAACATCCACACCGAAAGCGCCGCAGTGAACAACATTTGGCTCGTGGCTCCGCAACCCGCCGAATATTGCACCGTTACAGGCTATGTAGATATCAATAAAATGCACGTTGCTGACGGCTATCTCCTATTGCAATCGGCAAAGGAGGCGACAATCCAAGAAGACAATAGCGTAATCGAGCCGCTCACCATGAATGTGTATTACAACAACGCAACTATGGCAGTGGAGCACGACGGCTGGTATGCCTTCACCGGAATCGTGTCGAAAGAGGG
This sequence comes from Muribaculaceae bacterium, assembly GCA_051878395.1. Lineage (GTDB taxonomy): Bacteria > Bacteroidota > Bacteroidia > Bacteroidales > Muribaculaceae > W0P31-042. The sequence continues at coordinate 16,012 of JBJEKB010000109.1, read as the reverse complement.
CGAAGGGCTGAAATTCACGGCATTGGAAGTTGACGACAAGCCCACCGGCGTTGAGTGCGTCGATGCCGCCACCGCACGCGTGTTTGCCGCAGCCGGCAACATCAACATCATTGCCGACACACAAAGCGCAATCGCCGTTTACTCGGCAAATGGCCAGCTCGTAACCGCACTGGAAGCCACCGGCGCAACCATCGCCGTAACCCCCGGCTTCTACATCGTGAAAGTTGGCAACCTGGTAACAAAACTCGCAGTGAAATAATCTCGCAAACATACCTCCCCCAAGGGACTGCCCGCCCGGCAGTCCCTTTTTTCGCCCGGTGGCGTGCGGAAAAATCCCGCATAAATGCATATTAGCCCTATTGGCCCTATTGCCGCCGCTCGGTGCGATTGATGGCGCGGACGCGATGTATCGAGGGCACTGAAAAAGTACCCTTTTTGGGCATTTTTGACCGATTTTAGCGATTTTTTTGTTGATTTTCGGCCGTTTTGATTGGATTTTCGTCGGTTTGAATGTATTGTGGGTACTTTTTCAGTGCCCTCGATGTATCGCGTCCCTACCTGATGGGGGTTGAAATTTGCGATTGGTGCCACTCTCCGCTCTCCGCTCTCCACTCTCCGCTAAGTTTTGGTATTTTAACAACGATATGTCGCAAGTTATTTATAATTTTGCAGTCGAAATTGCGTTTATAGGTTATGAGGTGTAAATTAGTGATATTGATGCTCATTTTTATGCTGTTCCCCGTCTCGGCGGTGGCACAGCAGGAGGTGAGCGCCCTTAACAAGGTGTATAAGGGGAAATATCATTTTGTAGATGAAGCTACCGGCGACACTGTGTGCATGATTGTCTTTAATCCCATTACCGTTTATCCCCCCGAGCGCTTCAAAAATGCCAAAGAGGAGAAATTCTATTGGAAAACCGTGCGCGACGTGCGCCGCACCCTCCCTTACGCCAAACTCATCTGCGCCACCCTCATCGAAACCTACGAGTATATCGAGACATTCCCCACCCAAAAAGAGCGCGAGGCATATCTCAAAGAGATGGAATCGGCTATTTTCGACCAGTACAAGCCCATCATGAAGGGCTTCACCCGCTCGCAAGGCAGAATGCTCGTGAAACTTATCGACAGAGAAACCAACCAAACTTCCTACAATATCGTGAAAGCTTTCCTCGGCTCGTTCCGTGCCGGATTCTGGCTCACATTCGGTAAACTTTTCGGTGTGAACATGCGCACCGACTACAAGCCCGACAAAAACAAGGAAGACGCAATCATCGAACGCATCTGCGTGCGCATCGAGCAGGGAACTTTATAGCAACAAGGTTATGGACTTTATCAATCAGATGTTTATCGAGCATAGCGCCTTGCAATCTATCATTGTAGTGGCTATTATCTGCGCCATCGGACTCACACTCGGCAAAATCAAGGTGTGTGGCATCTCGCTCGGTGTTACTTTTGTGTTTTTCATCGGCATTCTCGCCGGACATCTCGGCTTCTCGATCGATGCCGCAACGCTCAACTACATCGAAAGTTCGGGCTTGGTGCTCTTTGTCTATGCGCTCGGACTGCAAGTGGGTCCCGGCTTCTTCAGCGCCTTCCGCAAGGGTGGACTTCGCCTGAATATGCTCGCGCTTGCCGTTGTGGTTGTGGGAACGCTCTTTGCCGTGCTGCTCGGGGCGTTGTCGGGCGTTGCGTTGCCCGACATCATGGGTGTGATGTGCGGCGCCTGCACCAACACGCCGGCGCTCGCGGCTGTGCAGCAGTCGCTCGTCCAACTCGGCAAGTCGGCATCGTCGCCCGCTCTCGGTTGCGCCGTAACCTATCCTCTCGGCGTTGTGGGCGTGATAATCGCCATGCTCCTCATGCGCCGGTTGTTTGTCAAGCCTGCCGACATCTCCTCCGACAAGCCCGAGGCGAAAAATAAAACCTACATCTCGGCTTTCATCATCCACAACCCCGCGATTTACGATAAAACCGTGCAGGATGTGGCAAAAATGAGCCACCTGCAGTTTGTAATCTCCCGCCTGTGGCGCAGCGGCAAGGTGACGATTCCCACCGGAGAAACGGTGTTGCGCAAGGGGGACAAAATCCTCGTGGTAACATCCGACCGCGACGCCAACGCCTTGGTGCTCCTCTTCGGCGAGCAGGAAAACAAGAATTGGAACGATGACGACATCGATTGGAATGCCATCGACAGCCAACTCATCTCGCAGCGCATCCTCGTTACGCGCCCCGAAATCAACGGGCGCAAACTCGGGTCGCTCCGTTTGCGCAACCACTACGGCATCAACATCAGCCGCGTGTATCGCTCGGGTGTGCAGCTTCTCGCCACTCCCGACCTGCGCCTCCAACTCGGCGACCGCCTCACCGTGGTGGGGGAGAAGCCCGCGATTCACAACGTGGAGAAAGTGCTCGGCAATGCTGTGAAGTCGCTCAACGAGCCGAATCTGGTGTCGGTGTTTATCGGCATCGTGCTCGGTCTCGCTCTCGGCGCCATCCCCATCGCCATTCCCGGCATGGCATCGGTGAAACTCGGTCTTGCCGGCGGCCCCATCATCATGGGCATCCTTGTGGGCACTTTCGGACCGCGCCTCCACATGATTACCTACACCACCCAAAGTGCCAACCTCATGCTCCGCGGCCTCGGGCTTGCGCTCTATCTTGCCTGCCTCGGACTCGATTCGGGAGTCCACTTCTTTGAAACCGTGTTTCGTGCCGAAGGGCTTCTGTGGATTCTCCTCGGCATCGCGATTACAATCATCCCGGTGGTGATTGTCGGCGTTATCGCCCTCAAATGGCTGCACATCGATTTCGGCACAATTTCGGGTATGCTTTGCGGCTCGATGGCAAACCCGATGGCGCTCAACTATGCCAACGACACCCTCCCCGGCGACAATCCGTCGGTGGCTTACGCGACAGTGTATCCCCTCAGCATGTTTGCCCGCGTGATAATTGTCCAGATTGTGATAATCGCCCTCATCTAACCCCGATTCCGCCCAATTGAATAGCCCTGAGGAATTTTTACTGAATTTTTGTGGCTAAAATCGTGTTTATAGGGTTTTTCTGTGTAACTTTGCAGTTCATAAGAATTGCAAATTATAGAGATGAAACTTTTTTCGGCAACTGAAATTAAAGAAATAGATAAATACACCATTGAGAATGAGCCAATTAGTTCGCTCGACTTGATGGAACGCGCCGCCTCGGCAATCGCCTGCGAGATTATCAGCCGCTGGCGCCCAAACAAGCGAATTGTGGTGTTTGCCGGTCCGGGGAACAATGGCGGTGATGCTCTTGCGGTGTCGCGCCAACTCATTGAGCAGGGCTACAAGGTAGAGATTTTCCTCTTTAACATCGGCGGAAACAAACTCTCGCCCGACTGCGCCACCAACAAAGAGCGCCTCTTGGCTCTCGGTGATGTCGATTTCACCGAAATCGTCAAGGAATTTAATCCGCCCTACCTCTCCAAGTCCGACCTCGTTGTCGATGGCTTGTTTGGCTCGGGGCTCAACAAGCCGCTTTCCGAGGGCTTTGCCTCGCTTGTGCGCTTGATAAACGAGAGCGGTGCCTATATCGTGTCGATCGATGTTCCCTCGGGATTGTTCTGCGAGTGGAATGGCGAGAATGTGCGCAACAATATCATCCAGGCGCGCCTCACTCTTGCGTTGCAGTTTCCGCGCCTTTCATTCTTCTTCTCGGAGAATGCCGGCTTCATCGGCACATACAAATCGCTCGACATAGAGTTGAGCCAGGATGCAATCTACACCACCAAGGTGAAAAAATATCTGGTGGAACGCGGCGATGTGAAGCGCGCGCTCCGCAGGCGCCAGGCTTTTGCCAACAAATACGATTTCGGCTCGGCGCTGCTTGTTGCCGGCAGTTACGGGATGCTCGGAGCCGCTGTGCTTGCCGCCCGCGCCGCCATGCGTGCCGGAGCCGGGGTGGTGAGCGTTCATGCGCCCCGTTGCGCCATGCAAACACTCCAATCGTCGGTGCCCGAGGCTCTCTTTGATGCCGACAAGCACGACATCGTAACCAGCGACATCTCGCCCCGCCACTCCTACGACGCTATCGCCATAGGTCCCGGAATCGGCACCAACAACCACACTCTCGATGCGCTCGACCGCTTCTTGATAGACTACAAGAAGCCGCTGGTGCTCGATGCCGATGCGCTCAACTGCATAGCGATGCGTCCGCAGATGCTCAACAACATCCCCGCCAAGTCGGTGCTGACACCCCATGCGCGCGAATTCGACCGCCTTTTCGGTCAGTTCTATTCCGATGAGGCTCGCGTGAAGAAAGCACTCGAAGTGGCAGGCTATTACAACATTATCATCGTCTTGAAAGGGCATCACACCATGACCGTTTATCCCGACGGACACATCTATGTCAATTCGTCGGGCAATGTGGGGATGGCGACAGCGGGAAGCGGAGATGTGCTCACCGGTGTTATCACCGCGCTGATTGCGCAAGGCTACACCCCCGAGATGAGTGCCGTCCTCGGAGTGTATATCCACGGTTATGCCGGCGACCTTGCCGAGAAGGCAGAAGGTGCCTACGGGGTAGTGGCAGGCGACATTGCAGCCAATATCGGGCGTGCCATCAAGGAGATAATGGCGAGCGTGTAGGGCTATTTCGACATCTCTATCACTACGCGGCAGGGCGGCGTGATGTCGGCTGTGGTTGTGCCCATGGTGCTGTTGCCTTGAGCCTCAAAGAGAATGTGGGTGCGGTCGAGTGCCTTGAAACTCAGCGTATAGACAATCCGGCGAGGCGTAGTGGGGGCGTCGGTGAGCAGCGGGAAGGTCTTTTCCACAAATTTTATGCGTCCTCCATCCTCATCTACAATAGCTTGCAGACTTGCCTCCGCACCCTCGGGGAGAGGCATCCCGGTGTGTATAAGCGTTATATCTCCGATATCGTCTTGCTTGAAAATTACCTGTTGCGTATCGTCGGGTTCGCCGTCGATAATGCTCCCCGAAGCAAAATAAGTCTTCGTTTCCACCATTCGGCGAGGGCGGAAGAAGAATGCCGCAATCGCCACGGCGATGAGAAACGCCATGATGTAGAACTCGGTAGTGAAGAAGAAATCCATAAGTCTTGATGGGTGGTTATTCAAAAGGCAGTTGCGGGTCGAGCAGGCGGAATGTCTTCCGGTGATACACCGTCGCCCCGTATTGTTCTATTGCCGCACGATGGTCCTTGGTGGGATACCCCTTGTTGCGGCTCCAGCCATATTGCGGAAACTCCTTGTCGATGGCACACATGTACTCGTCTCGGTGGGTTTTGGCGAGAATCGAAGCCGCTGCAATGCTCATCATCTTCCCATCGCCTTTCACAATGCAGGTGTGGGGAATGCCGGGGTAGTGGGTAAAGCGGTTACCGTCGATGAGCAAGTGCTCCGGGGTGATTTTCAGCCCCTTTATCGCCCTGTGCATGGCGAGAAACGACGCCTTGAGGATGTTGATGTGGTCGATTTCCTCGGGTGTTACCACTCCCACACACCAAGCGAGAGCGTCGCGCTCGATAATCGGGCGGAGAGCGTCGCGCTGATGCTCCGAGAGCTGTTTCGAGTCGTTGAGGAGGTCGTTTTTATAGTCGGGAGGGAGAATCACTGCGGCGGCATAGACCGGACCCGCCAGGCATCCGCGCCCCGCCTCGTCGCATCCCGCCTCGACAACACCGCTATTGAGATATTGCATCAACATGCCGTGACGTGTTACGATTTTCGTGCGATAATGTAGTCGAAAATATCCATCAACGAGCGGATAGCGTCGTTTTGTGGATAACGGGCGATGATTTCGGCGGCGTGATTGCGGAGCTGCTCCATTTTGGAATAGGCATATTCGATGCCCCCTTCGCGCTTGGCAAATTCGATAAGTCGGTCGATTTCCTCGGTGGTAAGTTCCTCCTTTTGAGCGAGTGCGAGCATATCGCCGCGGTCGGGAGCCGACGAAGAATCGAGCGCATAGAGCAGCGGAAGGGTGATTTTCCCCTCGCGCAGGTCATTGCCGGTGGGCTTGCCGATTACCTTGTCGTCGTAGTAGTCGAAAATATCGTCTTTAATCTGGAAGCAGATGCCGAGCAGCTGGGCATATTCGAGCAGCCCCTTCATCTCCTCCTCCGGAGCATCGACGGCATAACCGCCCACTTCCACGCAGCTGCGGAATAGCGACGCAGTCTTTTGCGAAATGATTTCAAAATAGCGTTGTTCGCTCACGATATGCTTGCGCGCATTGTCGATTTGCTCCACTTCGCCCAGAGCGAGTTCGCTTCCCAGAGCCGACATGGTTTTCACGATAGCCATTTTGCCGGTTTTCACACCGCAGGCAAGTGCACCGCTCACGAAAAAGTCGCCCACCAGCACAGCGATGCGGTTGTCCCAGATGTTGTTGATAGTGGGATTGCCTCGACGCAGTTTCGATTCATCCACCACATCGTCGTGGATGAGCGAGGCATTGTGCAGCATTTCAATCGACGCTGCGGCATAAAGTACGGTGGGAGTAATCTCCGAGAACACTTTTGCGCTTAGCATCACCAACATCGGTCGTATCTGTTTCCCCTTAGATTGTAGATATGAAGTTGTTACAAGGTCCATCAGCGAACTGTTGCTCACCAATGCCTCCTTGATAATCTCATTGAGACGTTCCAACTCCTTGGAAATTGTGTTTTGAACAAAATCTAAATTAACCATATTGCGCAATTGATTTGCAAAAGTACGAAATTTAATCAATATAAGAAACGAAAAGGTTAAAACGGCACAAAAAGAAGCACAAAAAATCAAAAAAAGCCCCCTCTTTAACGATTTTTTCCACACCCGCCCTATTGCATGGGAATTGTGGGGTGGGGAATGTGGGCGGGAAATTTGATGGTGTGAGAAATTTTGTGTAAGTTTGTGGTTAAATTCACTGCGGCTTGCAAGGCTGCACAATTATACGATTTATGGAAGATAAAAAACTGTTCCTTCTCGATGCCTATGCTCTGATTTTTAGAGCCTACTACGCATTGCTACGCGCCCCGCGGTTTACGGTCAACGGCTTGAACACCTCGGCGATTTTCGGATTTGTCAACACTCTGCAGGAAATTCTCAAGAAAGAGAATCCGAGCCACATCGCAGTGTGTTTCGACCCTCCCGGTCCTACATTCCGGCACGAGGCTTACGAGGGCTACAAGGCAGAGCGCGACGAAACCCCCGAAGATATAAAGCTCTCGGTGCCATATATCAAGGATATTATCCGAGCCTATAACATCCCCATTATCGAGGTGCCGGGCTATGAGGCCGACGATGTGATAGGCACTCTTGCAACTCTCGCCGAAAAGCGCGGCTTCACCACCTATATGATGACCCCCGACAAGGATTTCTGCCAGTTGGTAACCGACAAAATCAAGGTGTATCGCCCCGCCTACAAGGGAGGCGAGTTTGAAATTCGCGGTGTTGCCGAGGTGCTTGCCCGATATGGCTTGCAAAACACATCGCAGGTTATCGACTTGCTCGCTCTGATGGGCGACCAGGCCGACAATATCCCCGGTTGCCGCGGAGTGGGGGAGAAAACAGCGGTGAAACTTATTTCCGAGTTTGGCTCGGTGGAGAATCTGCTTGAGAATACCGACAAACTCAAAGGGTCGCTCCACGACAAGGTGGTGAATGATGCCGAGAACATCCGTTTCTCGAAATTCCTCGCCACCATCAAAACCGATGTGCCGGTGGAATTTGACGAGGAGGCGTTGCGCCGCTCCGAAATCAACACCGATGCGCTAAAGCGGATTTTCGAGCAACTCGAATTCCGCACACTTCTCGCGCGCATCATACCGAAACCGCAGCCGATTGCCGCGCCGAAGCCCAAGGCTGAAACTCGCCAGGCATCGCTCTTTGATTTTGACGACGACACCCCCGCGGAGGCTCCGGCACCTGCCGCACCAACGGCGAAGGTGCAGTGTGATGTTAAGCCGATGAAAGACGCTGCCGAAATCGGTGCCCTGATAGAAAAAGCACTCAAAGCCGGCAAGGCAGGCTTCGCCCTCGTGGCAGACGGCGACTCCTCCATCACCGCCACCCTAATCGGTGCCGCTATCACAACCGGCGATGCTGCCGGATATGTCGATGCTGCCGACATCGCATTGTTTAAGCCGTTTTTCGAGAGCCGCGAAGTGCTCAAAATCGGCACCAACGTGAAGCGCGACATGATTTTGCTGCGTCGCATAGGCATCTCGTTTGCCGCACCCTATGCCGACACCGCAGTGATGCACTATCTCATCCAGCCCGAACTCTCACACGACTACAACCGCCTCGCCGAGACATATCTTTCCACCGAAGTGCTCACCGAGGAGGCATTGCGAGGCGGGAAAGGGAAGTCGCGCATCCCATATTCCGACATCCCGGCAGAGATGACAGCCAAATTTGCCGGCGAGATGGCTTCCACAGCCCTTGCGCTCCATCCGTTGCTGCTTGCCGAGATAGGTTCCCTCGGAATGAACAGCCTCCTCGATGATATCGAGACACCGTTTGTAGCTGTGCTCGCCGATATGGAATACACCGGCGTAACCATCGACACATCGGTGCTCAACGCCTTCTCCAAGTCGCTCACCGCACAAATGTGTGAGATGGAGAAAGAATGTTATGCCCTTGCAGGCGAGGAATTCAACACCTCATCTCCGGCGCAGGTGGGCGAAATCCTATTTGAAAAATTAGCCCTCGACCCCAAGGCGAAGCGTGGCAAAAACGGGAAATATTCCACCACCGAAGAGGTGCTCTCGAAACTCAAAGACCGCCATCCGATTGTGGATTTGATATTGCGACTGCGCGGAGTGAAGAAACTCCTTGCGACCTACGTCAATGCGCTCCCCGAACTCGTAAATCCTGTCACCGGGCGCATCCACACCACTTATAACCAGACTATCACCGCCACCGGGCGCATTTCATCGTCCAACCCCAACATGCAGAACATCCCGGTGCGCGACGACGAAGGGCGCGAGATTCGCAAGGCGTTTGTGCCTTCGCCCGGAAATCTCTTCTTCAGCGCCGATTATTCGCAGATAGAGTTGCGTCTTGTTGCCGACATCAGCGGCGACGAGACAATGATAGCCTCGTTCTTGAGCGGCGAGGACATCCACCGCTCCACCGCGGCGAAAATCTATCATGTGCCCCTCGATGAGGTAACCCCCGACATGCGCCGACACGCCAAAACCGCCAATTTCGGCATCCTCTACGGCATCTCGGCATTCGGTCTTGCCGAGCGGCTCGGCATCTCGCGCGGCGACGCCAATGTGTTGCTCGACGGCTATCGCAAGACATATCCGCGAATCACCGAATATATGCAGGAAGTGGTTGCCGATGCCAAGGAAAAAGGCTATGTAACCACCAAATTCGGACGCCGTCGTATGCTCCCCGACATCAATTCCCGCAACGCCGTGGTGCGCGGCTATTCCGAGCGCAATGCTGTCAACGCCCCCATCCAAGGCACCGCTGCCGATGTAATCAAGATAGCGATGGTGAAGATTTTCGCACGTTTTGCCGCCGAGGGTGTTCGCTCCAAGATGACAATGCAGGTGCATGACGAATTGAATTTCGATGTCATCCCCGAAGAACTTCCACTCGTAACAAAGATAGTAACTGAGGAGATGCAAAATGCATACCACGGTCGCGTTCCGCTCATTGCGTCATATAGCCAAGGCGCAAATTGGCTGGAAGCACATTAAATTTGTCCTATTTGTCGCATCTTCTTTGTTATATTTAAAATAGAGTGTAATTTTACGATAATTAAATTGAAAGAATCATGGACATAACACTTCCAAAACGCATTGATGTGTCGCAGGCGCCCCTAAAATTTGCCAATGCGAGAATAATCACTGTAATCGGAGCCAATGGCGCCGGAAAAACCCGATTCTGTCGTAAAATCATGGAGGATGTCGGCGACCGTGCATTCCGCATCTCGGCGCTCGAGGCACTATTCCCGAAAAAGGAAGTGAACACAATGCCCGGCTCGATAGATATGCTTTACAGCCGCATCGAAGCCCGCTCGCAGATTGTCAAAGGCGATGTCGATACCGAAATAGAGAAACTCGCATTCCTGTTGTTCCAGGACGAGTTCCTCTCACTGCTCAAATACAAAATGCTCACCCTCGAACACCAATCGGCACAAATGGTCGAGACCAATTTCGACCGCCTCACCAAGGCTTGGGACCGGGTGTTCCCCAACAATAAAATCTTGCGCGAAAGCGGCAAATTGCTCTTCCAAAACGACAAAGGTCCCGACATGGTGGGAGCGATGAGCCTCTCGGATGGCGAGCGCGCCGTGTTCTACTATCTCGGTGCCGCCATCTACGCAATGCCCGGAGCGGTGATTTTTGTCGATAATCCGGCACTCTTCCTCCACAACACCATCATGCAGCAGGTGTGGAACATCGTTGAGGAGATGCGCCCCGATTGCACCTTCATTTACAACACTCACGACATCGATTTCGCCACTTCGCGCGTCGATAACAAAATTGTGTGGGTGAAGGATTTCGATGTGGAGAAAGTCGCATGGGACTACGAGATTGTAGCCGGCAACGATAGCATCAGCGAGGAGTTGTACATTGACTTGTTGGGGAGCCGCAAACCGGTGCTTTTTGTCGAGGGGGATGCCATCCACAGCATCGACTCAAAACTCTATCCGCTCATTTTCCCCGAGTATTCGGTGCGGCCGCTCGGTAGTTGCAACAAAGTGATTGAGGCGACCCGCTCATTCAACGACCTCCAGTCGTTCCACCACCTCGACAGCCATGGCCTCGTGGATCGCGACCGCCGCACCGAGAAAGAGGTGCAGTATCTGCGCGACAAGAAAATATTTGTTCCCGATGTGGCTGAAATCGAGAATATCCTCATGCTCCCCGGGGTGATAGATGCTGTGGCGCGCCGCAATCGCAAAAATCCGCAGTATGTCATCGCAAAAGTGAGCCGCGCGGTTATCAGCTTGTTCAAAGCTGACATGCGCAACCAGGCACTGATGCATGTGCGGCACATGGTGAAGCGCAATGTGGAGTATAGAATCGACAGAAAATTTGCCAATATCGGCGAACTCGAGAATCACATGCGCGGACTTGTCGAGGAAATCGACCCCCGAGGAATGTATCAGGAACTTTGCGACAAATTCTCGGGATATATCGCCAAAGCCGATTATGTGAGCGTGCTCAGAGTGTTCAACTACAAGCAAATGCTCTCCGACAGCAATGTGGCGCAGCTTTGCGGCTTGAACAACAAGGAGACATATATCAAAAACATATTATTTATACTTAAAGAAAACCATTCCGAAGCCGATGCCATCCGCCGTGCGGTGAAGCAGTGCTTCAGGATAAACGAAACGAAATGATAAAAGATTGGATAGAAGCGGCACGTCCGCGCACACTCCCGGTGTCGCTTGCCGGGGTGCTCACAGCGGTGGGCTTTGCCAAAATGTATGGAGTGCTCAAGCCTGTTCCGGCATTGCTATGTTTCACCTTTGCGCTCCTGGCACAGATTGTGTCCAATTTTGCCAACGAATACTACGATTTCAAGCGCGGGGCCGACAAAAAGGGGCGCGTGGGTCCGCGGCGAGGCGTAACCGAGGGCACCATATCTCCCCGGGCAATGCTCATAGCCACCTATTCGCTTCTTGCGGCAGATTGCGCTGTGGGGTTGTGTCTCATCCCTTATGGCGGGTGGGAAATGCTCATCGTGGGGGTCTTTATCGCCATTTTCGCCCTTGCTTACAGCGCGGGACCATATCCGCTGTCGCGCCATGGGTGGGGCGATGTGGCTGTGCTGGTGTTTTTTGGCATCATCCCGGTGAATTTCACCTTCTATGTGATGAATTGCGAGTTTAGTCTCATCGTGTTCCTCGCCTCGGTGGCAATAGGACTTATGGCTGTGAATGTGTTGATAATCAACAACTACCGCGACATCGAGGATGATAAAGACGCCGGCAAATTCACAACCGCCATTCTCCTCGGCAGGAAATACACCGCCACATGGTATCTCTGCAACGGCTATATAGCTGTGGCAATACTCTCGCCGCTATGGTTCTACTATCCGGCGATGGCGCTTTGTGCCGCAGTGTATCTGCTACTTCACAACCGCACATGGATAGCGATGCAGCATAGCGAAGGCGCGGCACTCAATCCGGTGCTTGGAGCCACCGCACGCAACATGCTTGTGTTTGCCCTCCTGCTATTTGTCGCCACCATCATTGTCTGACACCTTCATGCGCTTGAAAGCATCGATAAAACTGCCGGGGGTGATGTTTATTATCTCCGCGTTGATGCTATCGGCATAGCGGCGGATGGTGAAATAGGACTTAAACGCCACATAGAAACTGTACATCAACTTGTAGAGCGGGAATTTGTGATACACCGCAGCCTGGCGAGCCTCCTCCTTCTTGTCCTCCTTGTAGAAATGCGGCTGAATCGACACCACTTGGTTGTCGTCGGTAACCGAAAGAGTTTGTGTCCAAGTGTGGTCGGCGCCCGCTACATAGATATGCTTGAAGCCCATGCGCAGAGCGAGCATAAGCGATGGTATGAGCACGTTGCGCGGTCGCGGCATTCCGAGTCCGCTCCCGTAAGCAAAGTTTTCCAGCCGGGAGAATCCCTCTACCGGGGTGAGGTTGTAGTAGCACACCTTGATATTTCCGTTATGAGCCACATCCGCAAGTCGGCGGCACTTGCGGAACCGTGCCGGGGCAAACAGAGTCATCTCCCATGTGGTGCGGTTCACGAAAGTGTCCCACAGATTGTTCACATTGTCATGAGTGCCATCCTCGAAAAACACCGGGTCGGCAAGCACATAATATCGAGGCTTGAGGTCGAAAAACACCGGCGCATTGCAGGCGAAATTTACAGCCAGCAGGCTTTTGCCCGCCAGGAAATGCCGGTCGCGTGTGATAGTGTCGTTGAGCGACGGACCGTTGCCCAACACCACAAGCTCTTGCGAGGCATCCACTTTCGGCACTGCAGTGTGCCATTTCGAAACAAGAATAATCTTAGCCGCGCTTGCGATAGAGCCTCCAAGCCGCGACATCCATTCCGTGATTTTGTCTCCTACAGCCATATTTCCTGTTCATAATTGTACTACAGCGCAAAGGTAGATAAAATCTGTGAGTTTCGGTGCCGACACGCCAAAAAACCGCGCTCCGGTGATGCAAAAATGCAAAACTTCGGTTTACATTTTGTTTTTACCCTCGTTTGCGCTAACTTTGCACTACACTAAGCAAATAGGATTATGAAAATAGCAATTATAAATGGACCCAACCTCAATCTTCTTGGGGTGAGAGAGCCGGGAATTTATGGAAAATCATCGTTTGACGACTATTTCGAGACGCTGAAAGCGCGCTTCCCGAATGTGGAGTTTTCCTATTTCCAAAGCAATAGCGAGGGTGCAATAATCGATGAGCTGCATCGCGTGGGCTTCGACTGCGACGGAGTAGTGCTCAATGCCGGTGCCTACACCCACTATTCGATAGCGATTGCCGACGCAATCCGCGCTCTCACCGCTCCGGTGGTCGAGGTGCACATCAGCAATGTGGGCGCCCGCGAGGACTTCCGCCATGTGTCGGTGATTTCATCGGCGTGCATCGGAGTCATCGCCGGCTTTGGAATGGATAGTTACGCACTTGGAGTACAGGCAATTATCGACAAGAAATGACCGAAGAACTCGAAGAATACATCCTTGCCCATATTTCGCCTGAAGGGGAGATGCTGAGGCGACTCAATCGAGAGACCCATCTCTATCATCTACGCCCGCGCATGTGCTCCGGGCATCTCCAGGGGAGGCTGCTCAAGATGTTTGTGCGCATGATAGCGCCAAAGGCGATTCTCGAGCTCGGCACCTTCACCGGATATTCCGCCCTGTGTCTCGCCGAGGGAATTGCCCCCGACGGGGTGGTGCACACCATCGAAATCGACGACGAACTCGAGGATTTCATCCGCGCCCATTTCGACGCTTCGGAATATGGCTCCCGCATTGTGCTCCACATCGGTGACGCAGAGCAGATTGTCCCCACACTCGACACCCGTTTTGACCTCGTCTTTATCGACGCCAACAAGCGCGATTATGTCGCCTATTACGAGATGGCGATGCAGGTGCTCAATCCGGGTGGATTTATCATTGCCGACAACACCCTGTGGGATGGCAAGGTGGTTACATGCACCGAGAAAATCGATGCCCAAACCGCCGGGATCCTCGCTTTCAACGACCATGTGGCTGCCGACGACCGTGTGGAAGTGGTGATAATCCCTTTGCGCGACGGCCTCACTATTATTCACAAGAAAAAGTAAAACAAAATTATATGGAAACAACTCGTCAACAAAAAATCGCACGACTCATTCAGAAGGAACTGAGCGAAATATTCCGCCTCGAAACCGCCAAGATAGGCAATGTGATTGTGTCGGTGAGCGCAGTGCGTGTCTCTCCCGATTTGAGCATCGCCAAAGCATATCTCAGTGTTTTCCCATCGAACAAAGGGGAGGAGATAGTGGCAAATATCAACAAAAACTCGAAGTCTATTCGCTACGAACTTGCCCAAAAGGTGAGATTCCAATTGCGTAAGACCCCAGAATTGGCGTTCTATCTCGATGATTCGCTCGACTACATCGAGCATATCGACAACCTTCTCAAGAGCGACCCCACCTATCATCCCGGCTCAGAAACACCCGATGCCGAGTAATATTCCTCAGCAATGAGTTGGCTCTCTACAAGAATCGCGGTGAGATATATCTTCTCACGCAAATCGCACAGCGCCATCAATCTCATTTCGGTGGTGGCTGTGTGTGGAGTTGTTGTAGCCTCTGTAGCCCTGGTGTGTGTGCTGTCGGTGTTCAACGGATTTCATTCCCTCATAGAGGGGAAATTGTCGGTAATCGACCCGGCTGTGAAGGTGGTGCCTGCCACCGGAAAGGCGATTTCATCGCCCGATTCGCTCATCGATGTGATTACGGCGGTGCCCGGTGTCGCTTATGCCATCCCGGGAATCACCGAGCAGGCTCTTGCACGCTGTGGCGACAAGCAGTTGCCGGTGATGGTGAAAGGGGTGGTGGAAAACTACGATTCCCTCACCGCAATAAGCCGCGTGGTGAAAGAGGATGGCGAATTCCTCTTGTCCAACGATTACGGAATGCAATTCATGGTAATCAGTGTCGGGACAGCCATATCTCTCGAGACACGACCCGGCTATCGCACCCCCGTGTCGCTCTACGCTCCCAAGCGGAAAGGACGTGTGAATGTCGCCAACCCGATTGGTGCGTTTCGAGCCGACACCATGTTTGTATCGGGAGTGTTTCAAGTGGATGAGGCAGGCTATGATGCCTCTACCGTGCTTGTGCCGCTCGATGCCGCGCGCCGGCTATTTGACTATCCTGTCGAGGCAACCGAAATAGAGGTGGGTGCCCGCCCCGATGCCGATGAGGCTGCTTTGCACGCCGAAATCGCCTCGGTGCTGCCCGGCTATGTGGTGAAAAACCGCCTCCAGCAACATGCATCCTCCTATCGGCTCATCAACATTGAGAAATGGATTACATTCCTGCTCCTGTCGTTTATCCTCCTGATAGCCGCGTTTAATGTGATTTCGACCGTGTCGGTGCTCATCGTGGAGAAAACCGGCGACATCGTCACCTTGCGCAATCTCGGTGCAACGCGTGCGCTGATAACCCGCATCTTCAGCACTCAGGCACTCCTCATCACATTCATCGGTTCGCTTATTGGTGTGGCAATCGGAGTTGCTTTGTGCCTTGCGCAGCAGCACCTTGGCATAATCAAACTCAATGGCACCCCGGGAACGCTTATCCTCGATGCCTATCCGGTGGTGGTTGAGTGGAGCGACCTCGTTGTGGTGCTCGCCATGTCGATAGCCGTGGGCGCACTTGCGTCGCTTGTTACCGCCGCAGTAATGCGGTTCCGCCTAAGCCGATAATCAACACCATTATAAAAAATGAGGAGGGTGCCGCCGGCATCCTCCTCCTGACTTTGACAATGGGTCACCCAAATCAGAAAACCGATGGGAGCAGCGGTC